>DASYGC010000110.1:0-7875 GCA_036000225.1 Ktedonobacterales bacterium
TCTGCTGCCTGCTCGGGCTGAGCATTGCCGCGCTGGGCACACCGAGCAGCGCGCGGGCCGATGGCGGCGCGCCGAATGTCGCCTATGTGGTGGGCGGCGGCGGCGACAGCGGCGATCTGACCGCCATCGACATCGCGCAGCGTCAGATGACCTGGCGGATGCATGTCGGTGGCGACCCTCGCGCCGTGCTGCTGAGCGTGGATAGCCGTTTCGCCTACATCGCGCAAGCCGGCGCCGCGGCGGTCGCCGTCGTGGACACGCATGCGGAGAAGGTTGTCGCCACGATCCCCGTGGGGCAGAGCCCCAGTGCGCTGGCGCTGGATATCGGCACGACCGGCGACCTCTTTGTGGCCAACACGGGCAGCGCCAGCGTGACGGTGATCGACCCGCAGACCCAGCGCGCGCTGGCCACCGTGCCGGTCGGCCAGCAGCCCACTGGCCTCGCCGTCGCGGGCGCGGGCAGCGGCATCGCGAACACGAGCGACGCCGAGGTCTATGTGGCCAACAGCGGCAGCGACACCATCTCGGTGCTCAGCGCAACCCGGCGCGCGACGATTGCCACGATTCCAGCGCCCGGCGGGCCACAATCGGTGGTGATACCGGCTGCGGGCGGTATCGCGTATGTCGGCACACGGGCGGGCAGCGTGCTGGCGCTGAGCCTGTCCGATCACCGGCTGCTGGGGACGCTGCTGCGGCTGCGGGGCAGCGCGGCGGGACTGATGGATTACGACGTTGTGACGGGCCAGGTGTATGTGCCAGACCAGGCGGGCGGCATGGTGGATGTGCTGCGGCCAGCCTCCGCGGGCAGCGGCGGGGCGCCCGCCAACCTGCCCGGCGAGCCGGCCCGCGCGCTGCCGTTTGACGGCGGACCGATCGCCGTAGCCATCACCTTTGATGGCGCGTTCGGTTTTGTGGCGGAACACGACGCTGGGCGCGTCGTGATGTTCGATGTCGCCGCGCACCACACCCTGGCAACCGTCACGATCGGCGGGAGTCCCCGCGCCATCATCACTGGCGCCTATCCTCCGATCCTGAGCCAGCAGGCGGCGGGCATCGTCGGCGTGCTGCTCTATGGGGTCATCGGCGTCATCCTGCTGGTGGTGATTGTCTTTTATCTGCGCTATGCGCAGCGCATGCAGGCACGCGCATCCAGCGCCTCGGCTGGGGCAAAGCCCACCAGCGGCGCCGGTGAGGCCGGTGAGGCCAGCGGAGCAGGCGACAGCGACGGAACGAAAGGGGAGCGGGGATGAGGCGCATGCGGGTTGCCTGGTGGATCGCGCTTGGGCTGATGTTCGTGCTGGCGGGCTGTAGTCAGGCCGGCGCCACGAATACCGCCTATGGCGGCGCGCTGAACCATGTGCACGACCTACTCGCGCTACGCGGCATGCCACAGACCGTGCTGCTGGCCACGCACATCGGCCTCTACCGCACCACCGACGCGGGGCATGCCTGGGTGGAAGTGGCGGGTGGATCGGGGCAGGCGATGGACGGGCTGATGCTCTTCAAGCTGGCCCAGAGCCCGGTCGATCCACAACGGGTCTACGTCCTCGCCATCCCGCGCACCGACCGGCCACAAGACGCGAAGGCCACGCCGGGTCTGTACACCAGCGCGGACGCCGGCAAGACCTGGCGCCTGGCATCGGCCGAGAGCGCGCTGCCCACGAAGTCGATCTTCACCATCGGCGCGGGATCAGCCAGCGCCGGGCAGGTGTATACCTTGATTCCCGCGCTGGCCCAGAACGGCCTCTATGCCAGTGATGACTCCGGCGCCCATTGGCACGCTCTGCCGCCACTGCCCGACGCGCACCCGACCGGTGTCATGGGCGATCCCAACCACGCGGGGCGCATCCTGCTCTGGAGCGCCAGCACGGGGCTGTATTCCAGCGATGACCAGGGTCACACCTGGCACGCGGCGGCGGGCACCCAGAATGGCATCTTTTCCGTGTCGCTCGCCGGCACGACCATTTACGCCAGCGGGAGCGATGGCACGTTTCTCTCGACCAACGACGGCGCGAACTATACGCTCGTGAACAAGGATTTCACGTTCTCGACGGTGGTCGTCTGCGCCTCAGCAACTACCCATGCCTATGCGCTAGCGGGCACCGCTGTGTACGCCAGCGCCGATGGGGGCCACACGTGGACCCAGACGGCCGCCACCACGAGCCACCCTGGTAATCTGACGGTGGATCCCGCCAACGCGGGCACGGCCTACGTCGGCTTCTCCTATCCGGTTGGCGTCGAGACCACCACCAACGCGGGCGCGCGCTGGACATCTGTCTTGCCGTAAGGCCCATGCGGTGACCGGGCGCACGTTCAGACAATGGCTCAGGCGCCGGCCACCAGGGTTAGCGTGGCCATCAACTGGGAATGTTCGTAGGCCGTCACGGCGCCCGCCTCGCCAACCACCGGATCGATGGACTCATCCCCATTGGTGTCGACGCCGTTGTCCGCGTGGCTGGCGTTCGTCACGAGTTGGGGCACGCCGCTGGTGTTGGCGGGATTGGCTACCAGCGCGAGCGCATCCTGCTCGACCTGTGCCAGCCAGCCCTCGATATTGGTCATCGCGATCTCCACATGGCCGGCGTGCGTGCGAATGAAGCTGGTGGCATCCGGCGCGATCGCCGCATTGGAGGCGTGCTGCGCGGTTTCGGCTAGATAGCCACCGGCGCCCAACAACCCAAAGCCGTCCCCCGTCGCGACGATACTCTGCGCGTCGCAGCCACTGCCCAGGGGACGGAAGTGCGCCCCCTGGTGGCCCTCGAGGAGATCGACCAGACTCTGCGCCGCGCATTGTATGGCCACTTGGTTCTGGCTGGCGGCCACACTCTGCAACACCTTAGCCTGCGCGTCGACGAGTTGGGTCTGTTGGAGCACCCCAACTGCCAGCGCGGTCTGGCCGGGAGTCGTGGGAAAGCTGACCAGCAGGTGACGAATGTGGACGAAGGACTGCGGCGGGAACACCCCTGAGAGCACCACCTGGCCAACGGGGAGATTCACACGCCCCTGTTCGAGCGTGATCTCGATCCGATCGCCCATGCCTAACAGGTTGGTCCCCGCGCTGGTCCCGCGACCACTACCCGCATCGGTAAGCTGGTACGCGCCGTTCTGCGCGAACAGGGTCCCCAGCGGCGTGACGTGTTCGGACGCGCTGTCGATGAGCCAGGCATCATAGAATTCACTGGATGGCGGGGATGCCAGATTGTGGATGATGACTTTGACCCCATCACTGTGCCCGGGAGGACCCTGTGGGCTATCCATGAAGAGGGCAACTCCCGTGGCGCCGGATGCCGGGTTAAAGGTCTTGGTGAGTCGCGTGAGGCCAAAGATGCCTCCAACCACGACCACCAGCACCAGAGCGCCAAACAGCACATTGCGTCCCAGTCGTCCGCGCGCGCGCGACAGAAATGCGAACGGCGCGCCCGCGGCGGGTGGCGGCGGACGCTGGCTGGCGCCGCGCGGCACGGTGTGTGGCGCACGCGGCGCCGGCGCGCTATCCACACCCACACGGCCCCAGCCGAGCTCGGCGCCGAGCGCCCCCGAGTCTTTGCCCGGCTGATGACCCCACTGTCCGGCAGCCATCGATCCTCCACCGACCGAGGTTGCCGGCCGCGGGCGGACCGCGGCGGGATTGCCGCTTGCGACGAAAGGCATGCGTGTCGTCTGGGTGGGCGCCACGATCGAGTGATAGGCGTTCGCCAGTGCTCCGGGCTGAAGGAAGCGTTGCGCGGAGTCTTTGGCCATGGCCTTGGCGAGCAGATGATCGAGCGCGGGCGGCAAGCCCGGGCGCACCCGACTCAGCGGTGGGATGGGGCTGTTCAGGTGCTGCTGCGCCACCTCGTCCATGCTCCTGCCCCGGAAGACCGGGCCGCCAGTCAGCAGGCGATAGATGACCGCCCCCAGCGCGTAGACATCCGTCGCGGGATCGATCGGTCCGCCGAGCAGTTGCTCGGGAGCGCAGGCTTCAGGATTGCCGAGCGGCGTGCGCGATTGCGCGGCTTCGGCGCCCAACTCCACCAGGCGGCGCATGCCAAGATCGCCCACGACCACACGACCGTCTGACTGCAGATAGAGGCAATCGGTGGTGAGAGCGCCGTGCACGGTCGCATGCTCGTGGGCATATTCCAGGGCCGCGGCGATCTGATCCAGATAGCGGCCTACCGTGAGCACGTCTACCGGGCCGCTGGCTTCCAGACGGGCACTCAAAGAGCGCGTTGAGACGGCGGGCCACACCACATAGGGCATGCCATCGGCCATGCCGTAGCCGACGAGCGGGAGCAGGTAGGGATGCTGCAGGGTCGCGAGGTGGCTGGCCTCGATGTGAAACTGGTCATGATAGATCGTGCGCGCATTGGTATCCATGATGGGCACTACAGCCAGCACGCGCACGAGATGGGGAGTATGTGGCTCCTGGGTATTACGCGCCCCGAACAACAGCCCCAACTCGCCGCGCGCGATGAGGGTTTCCAGGCGATAGGTGCCAAGAGTGGTGCCGATCCGCGGATCACGGGAGACGTGTTGCATCTGTGGGAACTCGTATCCGGTGCGGTCACCAGGCGTTAATCAACAACACCGCCACCTCTGGATCTGTGCGCGCCCGGTAGCGCGCCCGCGCTGTCTCATGCGCGTGTCGGTTGGACCGAAACCGGCGCGATCGCGCCCTACAGCTGCGCCGCCAAAAACAATGGGGCGTGACCTACGGCAGGATACCGGTACGGCACCTGGTTGTCAAGTGAAATGTCACTTAGAGACACTCCTGGTTGGTCAAAGCGGGTCGTGCTCCAAGGCCGTTGAACCACGACGCGCCGCGATCCAGGAAGCTCCCTGGACGCGCAGCTGGCGCCAGGGCAACCCAACCAGCCGCGCCAGCAGATAGGCCGCGAACGCGAAGGTGGTGATGAAGAAACTGACGGGATAGGGGGAATAAAAGGCGACGGTGAGGCCGCCCCAGGTGAAGGCGAGCGCCAGCAGGACGGCGAGCGCGAGCGCGCGCGACGGGCGCGCGCTCAGCCGCTCGGCAATCGCCGCCGGGGTCACCAGCAGCGCGAAGATCAGCAATACGCCCACCACCTGCACCGCCTCAGAGACGGCAACAGCCAGCAGCACCATGAAGGCGATCGACAGCCAACGCACCGGCACGCCGCGTGCCTCGGCGACCGCCTCATCCACCGAGGCGAAGAGCAGCGGCCGGTACAGCAGCGCCAACCCGAGCAGCGTGACGGCACCCGCGATGCCCGTCACCAGGACATCGCGCCCACTGATGCCGAGGATTTCGCCGAACAGCAGCGCATAGGCCTCGGTGGCGTAGCCGGTATAGAGCGAGAGAAAGAGCACGCCCAGTCCCAGCATCCAGGCCAGCACAATACCGATGGCCACATCGCGCCCACGGATGCGCTTGCCCAGCGCGCCCATGCCCAGCGCGCTGGCCACGGTGAAGACCAACAGGCCGACAACGGGGTTGGCTCCCACCACCACGGCGCCGGTGGCGCCGGCAAAGCCGATGTGCGAGAGCGCGTGCCCCGCGAAGGAGAGGCCGCGCAACACCACGAAATAGCCGACGACGCCCGCCACCAGTGCCACGATGGTGCCCGCCATGAAGGCATTGCGCATGAAGGCATACTGGAAGATGGTCTGCCAATCCGCGATCGGGTTCAGGCTCCAGCCTGGCGGCCCGGCGCTCGCGGCCAGTGTGGCACCGTGCGCGCTGGCGGTGGCGCTGGCGCGCTGGATGGTCGAAAGAGTTGCGAACGTCATGATGGCGTGCCGCTTTCCAGGGAAATTCGCCTGCTACGAAGTACTGGCGTGAGGATGGGGATGCGTCGCCTCGTGTTCGAGGCCGACGACAAACACGCGCCCATGGCGATCGCGCAGCACGTCTACCGGCGCGTCGTAGAGCGCGGAAAGGCGTTCGGCGGTGATGATCTCATCGGGGGCGCCGATGGCGATGCGCCCGCGGGCGACGTACACCACGCGATCGAGCACCGGCAGCAGCGGGTTGACATCGTGTGCTACCAACAGCACGGTGATGCCCTGTGCGCGCGCGACAGCAGCGACCAACCGGGCCATCGCCTGCTGATTGCGCAGGTCCAGACTCGCGAGGGGCTCATCGAGCAGCAAGAGCCGCGGCTGGCCCACCAGCGCCTGGGCGAGCAGCAGGCGCTGCTGTTCGCCACCCGAAAGCTGGCCCACCGGACGGTCGGCGTAGGCGCTGGACTCCACCGCCGCCAGGGCCTCATCCACCAGCGCCTGGCGCTGGCGCGCGGCTGGGCCGGGCAGCGCGAAGCCCCAGCGATGACCATCGATGCCCAGCGCGACGAGGTCGCGTCCGCGTACCGAAAGATCAGGGTCGAGCGAGCGCTGCTGCGGCACATAGCCGATGGCGGGATGCCCACGGCGCGGCGCGCCACCCAGTACCCGCACGCGCCCCGCGCTGGGCCGCTGCAGTCCGAGCAACACGCGCAGCAGGGTCGATTTGCCGGCGCCGTTGGGGCCCAGGACGGCAACGAACTCGCCGGGGGCGATACTGAGCGTGGCATCGCGCCAGATGGTGCGTCCTCCGATCTCAACGGCGGCATCCCACAGGGCGACGATGTTCGCGGCAGCGCTTTCATCTACGGCGGCGCGGGGCCGGCTGGCTGGCGGCGCGGCGGGTGTGGCGAATTCGGTCATAGCGCATGCCTCCTCAGTTGCGGCGTGGGATCACTTGCCGGGAGCACTGGCGCTGAGCGCCTGTTGCAGCAGCGCGAGCTGGGCATCCTGCCAGTCCTGGAAGGTGGTGCCGGGGGGCCGCATGGTTTCGGAAATGCCAACGGTGGGAATGTGTTGTTGCGCGGCGAGTTGCTGGAGGTTGGTGGTCACCGCGTTCACCGTCTGCGCATTGTAGACGAGCACGGTGATCTGCCGCTGGGTGATCTGCTGTTGGAACGCGACGACCGCGGCGACTGGCGGATCGTTGCCTTCCGCCACCGCCTGCATGAACGCCGGCGGCGAGATCAGGTTCAGGCCAAGCGCGGCGGCCAGGTACACAAAGACGCTCTCCGTGGCGCCCACCGGCTGGCCGGCAAAGCGCGCCTTGATCGCGGCGATGCGCTCGTGGTACGGCGTGAGCGCCAGGCGGAATGCCGCGCGCTGCTGGGCGAAGTACGTGGCGTCGGCGCTATCCAGCGCCTGATAGTCAGCGGTGATGCGATCGGCGACGCGCTCGACGTCATCGGGGTTGTACCAGAAGTGCGGATTGTCGCCCACGCGCTTGCCCAGCAGATCGGCGACGGTGAGCACCTTGCGCCCCGCGACCGGGTTGGCATCGAGCAGCTTCTGCGCCCAGGTGTCGTAACCCGCGCCATTGACGATGACGTACTGCGCCGCGGCGAACGCGCGGGCATCGCTCGTGTTGCTCTCGTATTCGTGCGGATCGGCGTTGGGATTCGTGACGATGCTGGTGATGACGGCGTGCGCGCCACCAAGTTGCGCGGCGATGCTGCCCCAGAAGTTCTCGCCCGCGATCACCTGGAGCACCCGCGCGCCGCCCGCCCCCACCGCCCCGTCCGCGCCGGCCGGCGCGCAGCCTGCCAGCAGCGCGGCGCCCAGCACGATAGTTGCATAGCACACGC
Source organism: Ktedonobacterales bacterium (assembly GCA_036000225.1). Classification (GTDB taxonomy): domain Bacteria; phylum Chloroflexota; class Ktedonobacteria; order Ktedonobacterales; family JADMIN01; genus DASYGC01. The sequence continues at coordinate 7,608 of DASYGC010000110.1, forward strand.
GCCACCTCGCCCCGTGTCCAGCCCGCGACGATGCCGCGCGCGGGAGCGTAGACCGCCTCGGCGACACGAGATGCATCGTTGCTGGCATGGGAGCACTCCTGTGGCGCGACCTGAGCGCGAGCGGTTGGCGCGTGTATGAGATCGTACATGAGATATGGTATCATGTAGCTGTTGTCACGATGATACACAATCCCGCGGGGATTGTCAATGAGACCATGTATCAAATCGGGGTGCGGGAGCAGATGAGGTCGGTGCGTCACTGGGCCAC
>DASYGC010000111.1:0-3978 GCA_036000225.1 Ktedonobacterales bacterium
GCCTCACCGACGCGCAGTATCAGCAAGCCTACTCGTACGACACCCTCGACCACTTGACCAGCGGCCCCTTGGGCGCCTACGCCTATGGCGATAGTACCCACCTGCACGCCGTGACCGCCATCGGAAGCAACTACGCCGCGATCTACGACGCGGCGGGTAACATGGAGTGCCGTGCGCCCTACTATCCGTTGCATTGCTCAGGCCAGCCCACGGGCAACCTGCTGAGCTACGACGATGAAGGGCGGCTGACCGCCTGGCGCAACACGCTCATTCGACCGACGAGCACGACCACAAATCTGTACGACGGCGCGGGTCGTCGGGTGGAGCAGCAGATCACCAGCCTGGGGGGCAACAGCAGCATCACCTATGTCGGCGGCATCGAAGAGATCGCCGCCAGCGGCCTGGGCACCATCACCACGACCTACTACAGCGCGGGTGGGCATTCTATCGCCGAGGGCGTCAACGGCACCATCGCGTTCCTGGCCAGCGACGGGCTGGGCAGCGCCACCGTCGCCCTGAATGGCAGCGGCAACGCCACAGCCAGTGGCCTTCTACGGCCACTTATTCGTCGCCTGCTCCGCGACCTGTCCGCCCCGATAGATAACCCGTGGACTTCAATTCCGCAAGCGTCCAATATCCTCCTCCCCATCTCCGTCCGCGCTTCTCGCCTCCCACGGGCTGCCTGTTGCCACCCCCACCAGCTCACCACCCCCTGTCCGGATCTCTCCGGTCAAGCCCCGTCACATCTCCCCAACTGTGGTCACGACTTTGCCGCCGTATACCCTCCAACCCTTCTCAACCTCGAACGCATGATCTATACTTCGAGCGCCGCACTCGATCCCTCCACGCGATCCGACCAATTGCCCAGCACCACCAACCCGCGCGCACGAAAGGCTCACGCTCCATGTATCGCATCACCGATGGTCCCGCCCAATGCGATGCCACAGCTTGCTCTGACTCTTGCCCGTCACGCCTGCACTATCCGGCTCTCGCTGAAACCTACCGAAAAAAACTGTGGCACTCTGTGGCACGCACGCCAGCTTCCCACCAGCCAGGTTGCCGACCGCCAGGTCCCCGGATGACACGACGTTTCTTGGCGGCCCTGCCGCCGCTTGCCCTCATCCTGTACACTGGGGAGCGTAGCATGCAGCAGCGCCACCCCATCGGAGTACGACACTGAACAGCAGGGAGGATGAGATGCGCTTTTGTGGCCACTGCGGCGCGCCGGTCGCTCCCGATGTCCGCACCACCGGCGCCTGCGCCGCTTGCGGCACGCGCATCGCGCCATCTGGCGATGTGCTCGATGTGCTCGATGCGCACAGCACCGCGGCTACCCTCTACGCGGCGCCTGGAGCGGCTGCTTCCGCAGCGCCGCTGGGCAGCGAGGCCGCCGTGGGTCGCGCTGCGATCAGCACCGCCCCAGCTGGATCCAACCAGCCACGCGCCGCGCGCTCCCATTCCGGCTCCGCCTTCCCAACATCAATCCCGCCCTGGCCCACACCACCGCGTCCCCGCCGATCGCGGGCTGGCCTGACCGTCGTGGCCCTGCTGCTGGTGGTGGCGCTGCTAGCCACGGCGCTGATCGCGCTCACCAGCCGGCCACAGCACGGCCTCGCCCAATCGCTCCCGACCGCCACCGCCGCCGCTGGCGCGACCCAGACCTCCGCTCTCGCGACAGCCACCTCAGTACTCCAGCCCAGCCCAACCGACGTGCCGACCGCCATGCCGACCGCATCGCCGACGGCGGGCGACACCCCCGAGCTCACGGTGAATCCAGCCAACCCCCCACCCTCACCGGCGGTCTGTGCCAACTCCACCGCGCAATTTACCGTGAGCAACACAGGTGGCGGTACCCTGGAATGGACGGCGACGGCATCCGATCCCCTCTACGCGCTCGATCCATCGAGCGGTACGCTCGCTTCCGGTGATGCGCCACAAACGGTCTCGGTCAGCCATATCATGCTTAGTGGCACCATCTCCGTCACCGATCCGAACGCGAACGGCTCGCCTCAAACCGTGACCATCACCTGTGCCTGACGGCTGCGCCGCGCAATGGGCCGCGCAATGGGCATCGCTGGGCCGTAGTGGCGCACGGGGGTGCGCTCCGGCCTCGTTATCTTTCGTAGTCGCGCACGGGTGTAGCGTAGCGTCGCTCTGGGTCTCGTCATGCGTAAACTTTCATCCGAACAGAGTATCATTCCCGCGGACGCGTATCTACCCCAGCGCCTCGCGAAAGCCCACCCGCCAGCTCGCATACCGTGGCTGCCACCCCAGCTGCTCGCGCGCCTTCGCGTTCGAGGCGCCGCGCTCGCCCCGCCGGCTTCCGCTGGTGCTGGCTGGCGCCGGCGCGCCCAGCGCGCCGGCGTAGATCGGCAGCCAGGTCGTGGCCGGCGCCGGCTCATCGTCCACGATGTTGTAAGCGCCGCGTGGCCAGCCCAGCGCCAGCAACGCTGCCCGCGCCGCATCCTCTACCTGCACGAACGACGTGATGCCCTCGTTGGCCGCCAGTTCGCCGCGCCGCACCTGCTCCGCCACCGGCCCGTCGTGGGCCATCCAGCTGCCTGGCCCATACAGCGCCCCGTAGCGCAACACCACCCCCGCCGCCACCTCGCCTACCGCCGCTTCGAGCGCGCGCACCCCCGAGGCAGTCTGGTTCAGTGGCGGCGGCGCGTCCACGTCCAGCGGCTCCTCCTCGCCCGCCGGCCCGTCGCCTGGGGCGTACGCGAAGGCCAGGCTCTGCGCTACCACCCGGCCAACCCCCACCGCGTGTGCCGCGTCAATCAGGTTGCGCGTGCCCGCGCTGCGCAGGCGCGCGTTGGCGGCGAAGTCGCGTGCGCGCAGATCGGTCAGTTGATGGATGATGGCATCGGGACGCTCCGTGCGCATCACCTCGAACAGCCGCTCGCGCGCGTAGACATCCACCACCACGGGCCGCGCCCCCAGCGACTCGATCAGCGCGGCACTCGCCGCCGCGCGTGTCGTCCCCGCGACCTCGTGGCCCGCCCCCACCAGCAGCGGCACCAACGTCCGCCCGATCACCCCACTCGCGCCCGCCAGCAAGATCTTCATCGTTCACCCTCACGCGAACACTTCAGCCAGTGGATAGCTGTCCTCTGTCTCTCATCCCAGCTCGCCGCGGACTTCCAGCGCCAGCGCGGCGGCCACGATCGCCGCCGTTTCCGCGCGCAGGATGCGCGGACCCAGCGTCACGCTGACCGCGCCAGCCTGGCGTGCCAGCGCCACCTCCGCGTGCGCGAAGCCGCCCTCCGGCCCCACGAACAGCGCCACCTCCGGGCCGGCGCGCGACGCGCCCTCACTGCCCGCGCGGCGATCCAGCAGCGCCGCGCGCAGCGACGTGCCGGGTTCGTCTGGGCAGAGTATCACGGCCAGCGTGCCGGGTGCGAGTCCGACCAGCGCCCGCGCCAGCGCACACGGCTCCGCCAGTTCCGGCACGCGTGCCCGCCCGCACTGCTCCGTCGCCTCCACCAGGATGCGCCGCCAGCGCACGCGTTTCGCCGCGCCCAGTTCGTCCCCGCCCGCCACTCCGTGTTCGCACAGCAGCGGCACAAATGCCGCCAGCCCCAGCTCGGTGCCCTTCTGCAGCACCACCTCGAACTTGGCGCCCTTGAGCATGCCCTGATACAGCACCACCTGTGCCCTCGGCTCGGCTGCGCCCGCCTGCCGCGCCCCCACGCGCACGACCACCCCCGCGCGCCCCACACGGCTCAGCGTCGCCGGCCACTCGCCCCCCACGCCATCCAGCAGCGTCAGCGCGTCGCCCGCCGCCAACCGCAGCACATCGCGCACCTGGTGGGCGTGATCGCTATCCAACTCGATCTCCGCGCCTTCAGCCAGCGCGCTGGCTTCCACGACAAAGCGTCCCGCGGGCACGGTGTCCTCCTGCCTGCTCCCGCACTCAGGCCAGATACTCGTACGCGGGCAGGGTCAGAAACGGCGTGAGGTGATCGGCGGTGATGA
>DASYGC010000112.1:0-4551 GCA_036000225.1 Ktedonobacterales bacterium
AGCGAAGATGCCCTGATCAAGATTGACATGTCGGAATTCATGGAGCGCCATGCGGCAGCCCGCCTGGTGGGGGCGCCTCCGGGCTATGTCGGTTATGAGGAAGGCGGCCAGCTCACTGAAGCGGTGCGGCGCAAGTCGTACAGTGTGATTCTACTCGACGAAATCGAGAAGGCGCACCCTGATGTCTTCAACATGCTGTTACAGATCCTGGAGGATGGTAAGCTCACCGACGCCAAGGGGCGCACAGTGGACTTCCGCAATACCATCGTCATCATGACGTCAAATGTCGGCGCGTCATTGCTCAATCGTGAGGCCGCGATCGGCTTCATGCAGAGCAAGGACAAGGCGAAAGCCGCGCAGACTGAGTACGAACTGATGAAGGATAAGGTGCTGGGTGAGTTGAAGACCACGTTCAAGCCGGAGTTCCTCAACCGTATTGACGCGGTGGTGGTCTTCCACAGTCTGCGGCAGGAGCACGTACGTCTGATCGTCGATCTGCTGCTGGCCCGCGTGCGCACGCAGTTGACCGAGCAACAGGTGGAGCTGATCGTGCCTGATGAGACCAAGGATTTCCTGGTCGAAAAGGGATATGATCCGCAGTACGGCGCGCGTCCGCTGCGCCGGACCATCCAGAATCTCGTGGAGGATCCGCTGGCCGAGGGGCTGCTCGAAGGCCGCTTCCATCCGGGTGATCTGGTCGAGGCGATCGCGCGTAATGGCACGATCGAGCTGACGGTGCAGGAACGGCGCGAGGACCTGATCGCCCAGTTGCCACCTCCACCGGAGGCGGCGCTCTCCGCGGGTGAGGCGGGAGACGGATCTCGCTAGTCGCGCTCTCGCGCCGCGTCCGCACGGCCGCGGCGCGGCGGGCCAGAGCGGTGCGGCGGTGAAAGCTGGCTATCGGGTGCCCGCTGGCATCCGATAGCCAGCTTCCCATATTCGCGGCAACAAGGTCTCCTATGCCCAAACCTCACAGTAAGTTTGTGTGCCAGCAATGTGGCTACGAGAGCGCCAAATGGATGGGGCGCTGCCCGGAATGCAGCACCTGGGACAGTCTCGTGGAAGTGATCGAGACCGCACCGGCGCGGGCTGGCGCGCGCTCTGGGCGCGCCAGCGATGGCCATGCTCAAGCGATTCCGTTGCCACAGGTGGCCACTCTCGCGCAGCCGCGCATCAGCACCGGGTCGCCTGAGATGGACCGTGTGCTTGGTGGTGGCTTGGTGCGGGGGTCACTGGCCCTACTCGCGGGTGACCCGGGGATCGGCAAATCGACCTTGATGGCCCAGACCGCGGGCGATGTGGCGCTGCATGCCGCGGGCAAGCCGGTACTGTATGTCTCGGCGGAGGAATCGGCGCAACAGGTCAAGTTGCGGGCCGACCGGCTGGGCATCATGACCGAACACCTGCTACTGCTCCCCGAGACCGATCTGCACGGCATCCTCGATGCGATCGAGCGGCTCCATCCGGCGCTGGTCATCGTCGACTCGATCCAGACGGTGGCGCTGCCCGAGATCGCCTCAGCGCCTGGCAGCATCAGCCAGGTGCGCGAATGCACGATGCACCTGATGCGGCTGGCGAAGCGCGAGCAGGTGCCGATCTTCCTGATCGGGCATGTCACCAAGGAGGGCACGGTCGCCGGCCCGCGGGCGCTGGAGCATATCGTGGACGCGGTGCTCTATTTGGAGGGTGAGCGGTTTCACACCTACCGGTTGTTGCGCGGCGTCAAAAATCGCTTTGGGGCCACCAACGAGGTGGGAGTCTACGAAATGCGTGGTGAGGGCCTGGTCGATGTGCTCGATCCCTCGGCGCTCTTTCTCGCCGAGCGTGGCGACCAGGCCAGTGGTTCGGCGGTGGTGGTCAGCATGGAGGGCACTCGCCCGCTGCTGGTTGAGGTGCAGGCGCTGGTCACGACGACGAGCTTCGGCACGCCGCGCTGCACGACAACAGGAGTCGAGCAGAGTCGGGTGCTGATGTTGCTGGCGGTGCTGACCAAACGGGTTGGCCTCGCCCTGGGCAATCAGGACGTTTATCTGAATGTCGCCGGCGGGTTCTCGCTGAACGAGCCCGCCGTCGATCTTGGTGTGGCCGCGGCGATCGCCTCCAGCTTTCGCGAGCGACGCGTGCCGCCAGAGGTGGCACTGCTGGGAGAGGTAGGCCTGGGCGGTGAGCTACGCGCGGTGACGCGGGTGGCGGACCGGGTGCGTGAGGCCGAGCGCTTGGGGTTCAAGCGTTGCGTCTTGCCAGCGTCGAGCGCGCTCACGGACGCCAGCGCCGGTGGGTCAGCGGGCGGCCGGATCACCCTGGCGCGGGTCAGCACGCTAGCACAGGCGATTGAGGCCGCGCTTGAGTAACGCCACGTCGTATACTAGGGAGTGTTGAACGTGGTATGAACCGTGTAGCGAGCGATGTAGAAGTGACTTGCGAACGAAGGGTATGACTGTTATGGCGGTAGCTGAGGCGGAGCGCATGTGATTGCCGGTTGGCACCGGTACCGGGCATTGCCCACTTGGGTCCTGCACTTATCCGTCGCCTATGCGACACTGATCTGGCCTTTCTCCACCTCTGTTTCCACCGCCTGCTGCCGCGGCACGGATGGCACGCGTGCCATGTGGGTTGTGGCGAGTTCCCTGGGATGATCCCAGGCAGGTCGGAGGAACCTATGTCTGCGCGACGCATCGTAAGGCTCGTCTGTTTGTTGGTAGGCGCTCTGATCCCCGTCGCCATTGCGGCGAACGACACCGCCAACCGGAACAGCGCGATTGCCAACCTGCCGAACTGGAAAGTCTGGGTTGTCGCGGCGGCGGTGGTCTGTGGCATCATCGGTTACATCATTGCGCCGTGGGTCGTCATTAATCCCGCGCGCTGGGTTTACAATGTCATCCGGCGCTCGAACGTCAGCGATATCCTATCGGGTGTCATCGGCTTGATCATCGGCCTTATCATTGCCGCCCTGTTGACACTGCCCATCTCGCAGCTCAAATTCCTGTCATTGGGTACGTGGCTCCCGACGATTGTCGCACTGGCCTGTGGGTCACTGGGAGTTGCCGTCGCGGTACTCCTCAAACAAGATTTCATTCGCCTGGCCACCGTGGGACTGGCCAATCGTGCGGGCCGACGGGCCGAGCGCGAAGAGCGCGAGCGCGATGCGGACGAGCATGAGGAACGCGACGAGACACCGGCCCGCGACAGCCGCGGGCGCGCCGCCAAAACCAAAGGGCAGCGCTCCAGCGATCGAGTGCTGGTGGACACCAGCGCGATCATCGACGGTCGTATCGCGGATATCGGCCAGACCGGCTTCATCACTGGTACGCTCGTGGTGCCCCGTTTCGTGCTCGAGGAGTTGCAGCACATCGCCGACTCCGCCGACTCGCTGCGGCGCAATCGCGGGCGCCGTGGACTGGAAATTCTGGGCCGGCTCCAGAAGGAGACCACCGTGCCGGTGGAAATCTCTGATGCCGATGCCGAAGGCACCCATGAAGTGGATGCGAAACTGGTCAAGCTCGCGCGTCAGTGGCATTGTTCTATCATCACCAACGACTTCAATCTGAACCGCGTTGCCGCGCTGCAAGGCGTGAAGGTGCTCAATATCAACGAGCTGGCGCATGCCGTGAAACCCATTCTGCTGCCCGGCGAAGAGATGGCTGTCAAGATCATTCAGGATGGCAAAGAGCTGGGGCAGGGTGTTGGATACCTCGACGATGGCACGATGATCGTGGTCGAGGGTGGCAAGCAATTCATCGGCACCGCGCTGGAGGTGACGGTCACGCGGGTACTCCAGACCATCGCGGGGCGCATGATCTTCGCCCAACCCAAACAGAGCCAGGGTGTCGGCCCCGCGAGCGCCGGGCGGCGCGCCGAGGCCTGATGCGCATCACGGCGATGGTCCTGGCGTTGGGCGGCGGCCGCGGCACCTTCGCGCCCGCCTGGGCCACATTGGCTGGCCAGCCCATATGCGCCTGGTCGCTCGCCGCGCTGGCGGCCGTGCCCGAGATTGACGAAATGACGTTGGTCGTGGCCAAGGCGCGCCGCGATCAGGCGACAGCGTTGCTCGACAGGGGTGGCTGGAACACGGTGCGCATAATGGCCATTGCGCCCGGCGCAACCGCGCTCAGCGAACAGGTACGCCTTGCCTGGGCGTCGCGCACCCGCACCCGCGATGCTGTGCTGCTCCACGACGGCGCACGGCCGCTCCTCTCGCCGGCTCTGACGCGCGCGCTGGTGCGCGAGGCCAGCGACCAGCACATTATCGCGGCGGCGGTGCCGATGAAGGAGACGCTCAAATGGGTGGACGAGCGACGCCATGTGCGCGAAACTCCGCCGCGCGCCGCGCTCTGGCAGCTGTTGACACCGGTAGTGCTGCCGGTAGCGGCCCTGAGTGAACTCCTCGACGCGCCTCCCAACCGGAAAACCGCACCCACCGTGACAGCCAGTTCGAGCCTAGCGCGGTGGGTGGCGGCAGGCACCACCTATCCCATGCATCTGCTGGCGGCGGGCCACGACGACACGCTCGTCCGCCGGCGCGCCGACCTGGCAGTGCTAACGGAGATGCTG
>DASYGC010000113.1:0-6295 GCA_036000225.1 Ktedonobacterales bacterium
TGGTCGAGCTGGCGCCACAAGGGACGAGTGCGGTCGAACGTGGCGGGCGGCGCAAGTCGCAAGGTGCGCCAGATCGGCCCAGTGTGCGCTGACTCACGCTTGCCACCCGCACTGGTAAGCACCAGCACTTCGTGCCCTAACCGCTCCAGCTCGCCAGCAATCTCGCCCGCCAGAATCTCCGCACCGCCCCCAACCTCTGGCGGATAAAGATTGCTGAGCAACAGAATGCGCACGGCCGGCACCTCTTCACAGCGGAATGGCATACATCAACGGCTCGGTTGCAACCAGCCGGCGTAAGCGGCAACGACATTTCTCCGCGCTGGTGGCGCCTCACGCCAGTCTAGATGGTGGCAACGACGTACGTAAATAGGCAACGTAACTAGACCGATGTGGGCAACGAACACACGAACCTCGACGCGGTAAAGTAGCGCGCTCTTCTACCTCACATCCGTGCTCGCATCTACCGGAAGGCATCAGTTCGCGCGTTCTGGGTGATTGTCCTACGTGTGGGTGAGAGATGCCGCTCATTTCGTCCCGTCTGATATCATAACTACACTGGCATTGGCATTGGCGCATCGCCGATAGCATGGCCAGAGCGACATGGAGTGAACCAATGACTGATGACTCCACGTTGACCGAGGCCCGGCGCGCGCTGCTCGATAAATACTTGAGCGGGCAAGTGGCCCAAATCACTCCACCTGCCCATCACATCACGCGACGCGACACTGACAGCCCGGCTCCCTTGTCCTTTGGACAGCAGCAATTCTGGCTCATGCACCAGTTGGCGCCGGATATGCCGGTCTACAACGAAACCGTGACGATCTCCCTCCCAGGATCGGTGGATGTCAACACCCTGGAGCGGAGCTTCAATGAAATCATCAGGCGCCATGAAATTTGGCGTACGGTGTTCCCGGTGATGGGGGACATGCCGGTTCAGCGGGTGCTCTCGAACTCGACCCTTAGCCTCCCAGTTATTGATCTGCGCCACTTGCCGGTTGGTGACCGCATGGTGGCAGCGCGGCGAGGTGCTCTCGAGCAGGCGCGACCTCCATTCGACCTGGCGCGCGGTCCTTTGCTGCGTGCCAGTCTGGTCCGCGTGAGCGACGCCGAACATCGGCTGTATCTCACCCTGCACCACATCATCTTCGACGGCGTCTCCATGTATCACGTATTCCTGCCTGAACTACGCACCCTCTACGAAGCGTTCGCCGCTGGCCAACCGTCGCCATTGCCGGACTTACCCATTCAATACGGTGACTTTGCCCAGTGGCAGCGCGAGTTGCTTATGAGCGGCCAGCTTACCGAGCACGTGACCTATTGGAAGCATCAGCTTGCGGGTGCGGAGGCGCTAGAATTGCCCACCGATCATCCGCGGCCGCCGACGCGAAGCCATCGCGGAGCGGTGCACTCGTTCAACGTCTCCAACGCGCTTTCCGATCCGCTCCTCGCGCTTGGCCGTCAGGAAGGGGCCACCCCGTACATGACCCTGCTCGCCGCGTTCGCCGCGCTGCTCAGTCGCTATACCGGCCAGGACGACATAGTGGTGGGCACCGCCACCGCGGGACGGCGCCAATCTGACACACGAGGGCTGCTCGGCTTGTTTATGAATACGTTGGTGCTACGCACCAACCTGGCCGGTGATCCGACCTTTGGTGAATTCCTCAGACGGGTACGTCAGGTAGTGGTAGAAGCCCAGGCGCATGAAGACGTCCCCTTTGGTCTGCTGGTCAATGAGTTGCGGAGTAAACGGGATCCCGGGCGCAATCCACTCTTCCAGGTGCTGCTCGTCATCGAGCCGCAGCTGGCTGAGTCCGAGTCAGGCTGGGCGCTCAGCCTCCTGGATGTCGCTCCTGGAATCGCCAAGTTCGATCTCTCGCTGATCCTCGAAGAACGCCCGTCAGGTCTCATTGGCCACGTGGAGTACAGCACCGACCTATTCGATGTCGACACCATTGGCCGCATGGTGGAGCACTGGCTGACGCTTCTGGCGGGCATCGTCGCCGATCCCGCACAGCGCATCTCACAATTGCCACTGCTGACGGAGGTCGAGCGCCTCCAGATCGTGGAGGATTGGAATGCGACGGAGCAGGAATACCCGGACGGTGCCTGTATCCACACGCTCTTCGAAGCTCAGGCGCAACGAAGCCCAGAGGCGATTGCCGTCACGCACCAGCATCACCACCTCACCTACGGCGAGCTCAATGCGCGGGCCAATCAGCTGGCGCACCATCTGCGGGGGCTGGGGGTGGGACCAGAGGTGCTGGTAGGGCTGTGTGTGGAACGCTCGCTAGACCTGGTGGTGGGGATGTTGGGCATTCTCAAGGCGGGGGGCGCCTACGTGCCACTGGATCCGACCTATCCCAGGGAGCGGCTGGCGTTCATGCTGCGCGACGCCGCGGTGGGCGTCTTGCTCACCCAGCACCGACTGGCAGCTAAACTACCAGAGTCGTCAGCGCGCCGGGTGTATCTCGATGACGAATGGCTGACGATAGGTCACGAGCCGGCGACCGCGCCACTTGATCGGGCTCAGCCACACCACCTTGCCTATGTCATCTACACTTCTGGTTCAACCGGCCAGCCCAAAGGTGTCCTCATCGCGCACCAGAGCCTGGTGTGCTCGACCAGTGCCCGCTTTGCCTACTATGGCGAACACGTCGCGCGCTACCTCCTGCTCTCCTCATTTGCCTTCGATAGTTCCGTTGCGGGCATATTTTGGACGCTCTGTGATGGTGGCACGCTCATCCTCCCCGATCTGGGAACTGAACGGGACCCGGCTCTGCTCGCCGCACTCATCGCGACCCAGCGCATTTCGCACGTGCTGGCCCTACCCTCGCTGTATGCGCTGCTGCTGGCGCAAGCGCACCCTGGCCAGCTGGATTCCCTGCGCACGGTCATTGTAGCGGGCGAGGTATGTCCGGGTGAGCTGGCCAACCACCATCGCACGCTGTTGCCCAAAGCCGCTTTCTTCAATGAGTACGGTCCAACCGAGGCGACCGTCTGGAGCACGGTCTACAAAGTGGAATCATCAGTGACGACCCAGCAGGTTCCTCTCGGTCGCCCGATCCCTAATGCCCAGGTGTACCTGCTCGATCGACACCAGCGGATCGTGCCGGTCGGCGTGGCGGGCGAGCTCTACATTGGTGGCCCAGCGCTGGCCAGGGGCTATCACAACCAACCCGCGTTGACCGCTGAGCGATTCATTGCGAGCCCTTTCCATACTGACATATCAACACGCCTCTATCGTACCGGTGATCTGGCCCGCTATCTCCCCGACGGCACCCTCGAATTCCTGGGGCGCTTTGACGACCAGGTAAAGTTGCATGGCTATCGCATTGAGCTCGGTGAGGTCGCATCGGTGCTTCGCACGCACCCCGGCGTGCGCGACGCCGCGGTAGCACGACGCGAGGACGCTGCTGGTGGCGCACGTTTGGTAGGCTACGTCGTTCCGCGCGACCCGCGACCGCCAACCGCCACCGAACTACGCGATCATCTGCGTCTCCACCTCCCATCCTATATGGTCCCCACAAGCTTCGTCATCCTGCGTGCACTGCCCTTGTCGCCCAATGGAAAACTCAGCCCGGGCGATCTGCCAGCGCCGGACGGAATGCGTCCCGACGACCAACAAGATTATGTGGCGCCACGCACGCCCACCGAGGTAGCGATGGCACGGATCTGGGCCAACCGGCTCAACCTGGATCGGGTGAGTATCCACGAGAATTTTTTTGAGATCGGTGGAGATTCACTGGCTGCCATGCGCGCCATGGCCCAGTTGAATGCGGAGTTGGACCTGGAAATGCCTGTCTCTCGCATCTTTGAGGCGCCCACCATTGCTGAGTTAGCCGCGGACGCCGAACGGTTCAGGGCAAGCGGCCATACACGATCCGTGAAGGCGATCCGGCCCCTCTCGCGTGAAGCCTACCGCAAGCCGCGGCCCCCTCAATAGTCACCGAGCGGCGAGCAGCGAGGTGTCTGTCGCCAGAGCGAGAGTGTAGGTCGCGACGCACGCCACTTTCGCCGCATCACGCGATGCAGGATGCTGACTTTCGTCGCGCCGGAACCTTACGACTATCCTAGGTAGCCCAGTGTACGCAAGCGGTCCACGATGAGGCTTTCCTCCTCCTGCGAGAGCGCACCAGGGTCGGTATCGTCATATGCGACCGGATGCTGCTGACAGTAGCTCTCGGAGAACATAGACGTAATGACCCGCCCATCCACATTCTGAGGAATGGGTTGTCCCAGCAAATACATGACGCTCGGGGCGAAATCGATCAGTGAGGCCGTCGCGGTGAGCCCGCTGGCAAACACCGGTCCCGCGGCGATCAGCCGGGCAGAGGGTGCGCCGACGCTGGTTCCCGCATAGGCGTCATTTGTCCGCACACTGACCCCATCGAACTCGAGACCTATCGCCCGCGGCGAAGCGCCGTACTGTGGCCGAAAGACCACGATGAGGTCGGGGGCGCTGAACAGAAAGTCCCCCGTGTAGGCAGCTTCCTTCTTGATGACTTGTTCGACCACCGGTTCGTTGGTGTCAGGGTCGAGCCACTGCGTCGTGAACTGCTCGACGAGCGCGTCGCGCACCTCCTGATACTCCTGGCTCGAGCGCACCCCACCGTGGGGCTCGCGTCCGCGCAAGTTGACCCAAACCTGTCCCGTCCCGAGGCCATAGGCCAGCGTTTCAGGCCATACGATCGCTTCGGCGCTACGCCGTGAGCCAACCTCCAACAGACCGATGTCCGCCAGGAAGTCATTGATATTCACCAGCTTGGTGGGCGCTGGTCTCCATACATCGGTCAGTATGAGCAGGTGCGTCGCTGGTGGTGCCAGCTCACCACACCGCCGCACCAGCGCATCCAGCGTGGCACTGTCGGTGTCGGTTCCTGCCCGGACGCGCACGATGGCACAATCCGTCGTTTGCTCCGGCAATGTCGTGTAGGCATCGGGGTCCGTGAGTTCCTCGAAAGTCGCCGCCAGTCCACGAATACCCAGGACATCAGGCAAGAGCCGGCCCTGGATCCCCTGAGGTAGACCAATCGTGTCGCGGGCCACATAGCGCTCAGGATACACGGAGTCAAACCGGCCAATCTTGCCCGCACCCATTCCGGTAAGCGTTTGATAGTAGCAGACCGTTGGTTCTGCGAGGGGCATCGGCACCAGGCGAAGGTCGACGCCACGGTGAGCTACCTCGCGCAACGCGGGCATGCTCGCAATCTGCTCCGGGTCCAGTCCCTCCAGCCATAACACGAGCGCCGTATTCCGCATCATGATCCTCCTCACGCTGGACGTCTGTCACATCGCGGTGTACACTCGGCCCCGCATCTAAGCCACACGCTACTCAGCCGCATTGTACCGCGTCAGATCGACGCCCGCCATCTTTGAGCTCATTCCCGTGGGTTATACCTCCAACAGAGCGGAGCAACCGTCAAGGAGGGCGATCACGAAACGTCCCGGTAGTTGGAAGTCGTGTCAGATGGCGACGATGCCTGCGCTTTGAGCAGGCTGGTACCCAGGTGCGCGGCGAATTCGTGGACATATTCCGTCTTGCAGGTCACATGCGTCCCTGGAATGACCTGGACCTCGACGTCCCCGGCCAGCTTGCGCCAGCCCGCGGAAGGATTTCCGTGCCCTTCGCGCGCCTCGGTACTTGACCAGAAGAGCGTGACCCGGCCAGGATAAGTCCGCGGAATGTAGCTCAAGATGATCCACTCGTAGGTACGCCACACGTCGTCGCGAAATGCGGCCAAATCCGGGAACAAACGGCCGATGCCGCGCGCGTTGGCTCGCGTCTGCTGTGCCGGCTCATCCCGGCTGAAGGCACGCGCAAACCTACGTAGGATTGCCATGGGCCCTGGCCGCGACCCGCTCGCGGAGGTGAGAGCCGCCACACGTGCCGGCACCTCAACGTCTTCGGGGACATCGGCGCCCGCGAACCCCTCTGGACGCCGGTGGCGCAGCCACTGATACAGGAAGCGTAGAGTGAGGAACCACACCAACTGCCGCTCCGGGCCAATTCGCAGCAGTCTGCCCACCTGGCCGATGAGGCCACGTACCATGCGCAAATGCGGCGGCATCGCGCGCGTATCAATCAGTGCCAGCAGGTTGATGTCCTGTCCCTGCGCTCGCAGTTGGCGAGCCATCTCGTACGCCAGGATGCCGCCATTGCAAAATCCACCAAGCAGATACGGCCCGTCTGGCTGTATCATCCGTACCGACCGCACGTGAGCGGCGGCCATCTCCTCGATACTCCGCGGAGCCTTCGGATCCTCTGGGTGATGCGATCCGAGCGCATAAAAGGGTT
>DASYGC010000114.1:0-4341 GCA_036000225.1 Ktedonobacterales bacterium
CGGTTCTTCGCTGCCCGCATTCATCAGGGCCGAGAGCAATGGCAACGGCGCCACCTCGTCGGGATCCTCGCGTAACACCTGCTGGATCGCCAGGCGCAGGCTTTCGTCAAGCGGCGCGGCGTCGCCGGCCTGGGCCACCCAATGGCCGGAGATGGCCGGTGATTGGCTGGGCAGAAACAGCGCCCCCGAGGTGAAAAATTGCAGCCAGCCGCCGCTAATGGGCATGGCGGGCGTAAGCGCCGCGCCCAGCTGCGTGGAACCCGCCGCATTGGTGTAGTACGCTTGAAAGAGCGGATCCACCGCGATCTGCTGCCGGGCGAATGCCGCGTGGGTGAATCCAGGCGCGGTAAACGAGGGAGCGACCGCCTGCGTCACGATGACCGCGTGACTGGCTGGTTTCTCATGGAAGGCCAGAACCAGCGTGGCACCCAGCGCGCACGTGACTACTACACAGACTGTCAGCGCGCACGAGAGCACCACTCGCGCCAGTGGCGTGCGTAGCCAGGGCCGATGCGTGGTTCCCGCGCGTGAACTGAAACTGAGGCGCTGCGCGACGACTGCCAGGGGACGCCTCACACCGTGCTCCTTTTCAGCCATCTTGATTCAGGCGCGTACGCGATGGTCTCGTCACCGTACGTCAGTATACGATGAATTGCTGAGCATGACATGAAGGTTCGCTGAGAGTTCGCTGAAAGTCACACCAACTGCCGTGATCGCGCGGCAGCGAAACGCGTGTGTTCACTGGGAAGGATGGGCGGGAGGCTTGACGTGGGAGCCGCCCTACCGCTACACTCGCCCTATGCTACCTGAGCGAGGAAAGGATTCGAGGAGATACATGCGACTCATGCGATTCATACGTCCGCGGGGATTGACCATCCTGGCACTGGTGCTGACCGCGCTCGTCGTGGTAGGCGGCAGCGCCCTCTTCGCGGCGCGCGGCGTGTCTCCCCAGAACGCGCCGGCCGGCCATCCGTTCGCGAGCATCGATCCGCCCCAGTCGCCGCATCAGATCACGCTTTGGAGCACGCAACGCCCGAGGGCACAGCCACAGCCAACCGCGACCGCCGGTGGCTGTGGCTGCGTCGCGAGCGCCCGCGTGGCGCCCACGCCAACGGTCTATATACCGCCCTTCCCGCTGTACCCTGGCGGAGTCCCCCAGATTCCTGGCAAGGTGATTCTGGTGAGTCTGAATCAGCAGTGGCTCTGGGCCTATCAGGACGGGCAGTTGGTCTACAACACCCCCGTGACGACCGGCCGGCCAGAGCTGCCAACCCCCACAGGGATCTACCCGATGTTGTGGATGGTCACAGGTATCTGGTTCACATCTCCCTGGCCACCGGGATCGCCGTACTACTACACACCGGTCTTCGTCAACTATGCGATGCTCTTCAAGGACGGCGGCTTCTTCGTGCATGACGCGCCCTGGCGCCACTATTTCGGGCCAGGAACCAATGTGCCCCACACCAATCCCGACGGCACCAAGGAGACCGGCAGCCACGGCTGTGTGGAGCTGCCAACCCCCGCGGGCGCATGGGTCTATGGCTGGGCGGACTACGGCACTACCATCGACATTGTCAACTAACCAGCGACACTACCATCTAACCAGCGACACTACCATGGGAACTGGCCCAGGTCCTGGGCGCAGAGCGGCCCCACCACCACAAAATACGGATCGCCGGTGGTCGCGCTCTGCCAGTAGCGACCCGACCCATCGGCGAATGCCGCCGAAAGATTGTAGCGCCCTGGGCGGACCTGGTTGAAGGTGAAATGCCCCGCACCATCCAGGCTGGCGCTGTAGTCGTCGGAAAAGTTGGTGGTGCTGGCGACATGCGTGGAGAGATAGACCGCCGGCGCGGGATTGCTGGGAAACCCCGTGACGCGACCGGTCACCTGCGCCGGCTGGGCCAGTGCGGCCCGCGCCCTGGCGCCCTGCGCGGTATCGCCATAGGCGCTGGCCAGTCGCTGGTAGGTGCCGAGTGCCTGCGCACAGGTCTTGCCGGACAGATAGAGCTGGGCGATGGCAAAGTAGTCGCTGGCTGCCGCCAGGTGGGCACCGGTCACGTAGGGGCTGTGCGGAGCGGTCGGCGCGACGGATTCGAAGAACGCAATCGCCAGGTTGTATTGCTGTTGCCGATCGAGCCGCACGCCATATTGGAAGCGTGCCTGAGCTTCGAGCAGGGCCGCGCTGGCCTGGCATGGACCAAAACACCAACTGGCCTGGCCGCCGGCGTGGATATCGTGGATGATGGCGGAGTAGGCGCTGGCGCTGCTGCTGTCTGCCAGCCAGGCGCCATAGGCCTGCCAGAGTCCATTGATGGCGCGCCGCTGCAAGTCCGGGGCATTGGCAAAGCTATACAACGTGGTGAAATAGCTACGCACCGCCGGCGCATAGTTGCCCTGCCGGACCAGCGCATCGCCCCATTCGACGTATACGCGCGCCAGATCCGCTGAGCCTGGTGCGCGGGCGCCGGCCAGCAGGTATTCCTCGGCGGCGCCATTCCAGTCCTGATGGGCCTCACTCGCCCGCGCCTGGGCCAGGTGGAGCGCCGCCGGCGCGCGCAGGCCAGCGGCGCCCGCTGTGCCGAACAACACGACGACCACCAGACCGAGCGACACGCTGTGCCAACGGCGCTGGCCTCCGATGGCGCGCACCGCGGTGCCCACCAGGCAGATCACGGCGAGCGCCAAACTGGCCAGCCCACCCGCCGTGGCGCCGCTGGCCCAGTCGCCGTGCGCCAGGGCGATCCCGGCCGCGGCTGACGCCGCGACGACCGCGCAGCCCGCCGCGAGCAGCAACAGGGTCGCCGCGCGGCTGGCGGCCGGGGCGGCAAGCACTGGGGCGGCAAGCGCTGGGGCAGCGACCGAAGGGGCAGCGACCGAAGGGGCAGCGACCGCTGGTTGGTGAAGTGCCGTCTCATTGGGCCGCCTGCTGGAGGCCGCTGGTGGCAGGCTGGCCGCGTCGGACCGCGCCGGGCGCTCATGCGCTGTGGCACCGTTCACCGCTTGCGGTGTGACTGGCGGAGCGTCTGTCTCGATGGTCTGCTGTACTTCCATGGATCCTGATTCTCTCGCGGCCGCGACTCTTGCGGCCGCGGCACTTATCGACACGCGGTGATCGGTTCGCCGCTGGCGCCAGGCGCAGCTGACGACCAGCCCCAACTCAGGCGGCGTGCGGCCAAAGCCGTCCATCGCAGTGCGCGGTATACTCCTCACGGACCGCGTTTCACGGCCACACCGAGCACCAGTGCCACGGCGCGGCCAGACCAACGCACCACTATTGTACTCCCCAGAGGCAAGCTGACGAGCGGTAACGTAAGGCCGACTCCGCGCCGCACCGGCTGTCGGTCTCTGCCGGACGTGGTACACTGGATAGCCTGGGAGCGGGGACCTCCAACGACCAAAGCCAGGATAGTGGCGGGCGTCTTCCCCTTTGCCCCGAACGAAAGTGATGGCGGCATGGACTTGCGCGTGCTGGCGGCTGGGATCGGCATCATCCTGGTTGATCTGGCGCTGAGCGCCGACAATGCCCTGGTGATCGGCGCGGTGGCCGCACGCCTCCCCCGGACACAGCAACGGCTGGCGATCATCTGGGGCGGCTTCGGCGCGCTGATTCTGCGCTTCGCGCTGGCGGTCGCGGCCACCGAGTTGTTGCAACTCCCTTACCTGCGCGCCATCGGCGCTCTGGTCATTCTGGTGATCGCCGTGCGCATGCTCCTGCCCGAGAGTACCGAAACCCGCTTTGGGCGGCGCCAGCACGAACGTCTCTTTCCCGCCATCGTCACCATCACGATTGCCGACCTGGCGATGAGTCTGGATAACGTGCTGGCGGTGGGCGCGCTGGCGGCGGGCAACATCCTCTTGCTGGCGGGCGGACTGACGATCAGCGTCGCCCTGTTGTTTGTGGCCAGCGCGCTGGTGGCGATGCTGGCGAACCGTCTCTCCTGGATCTTGGATCTGGCGGCGCTGATCCTGGGTTGGACCGCTGCCGAGCTCTTCATTGGCGATCCATTTATCGAGCACCTGTATCACCTGACCAACCAGCAGCAGTCGCTGGTCTATCTGGTGTGCCTGTTGGTGGTGATCGTCGCCGATCTGTTCATTCGCGCCAGGGCACGACGCCAGCACCGCCGTGCCTCCCCGGGCCATGCGTCCACCGCGGCGGCCCCAACCGACGCATCCGATGCCGCCGCGGCTGCCGAGCCACGGTCCCTGACCGATGCCCACTCACGACCCAAGAACATGCGCTAGCGGTGGGCGGCTCCTGCCTGGCTCCTGCCTGGCTCCGTCGCGGTTTTGTCAGCGATTGAAGGCAGAGCGCATCTCCATGCGCCACGCCGACAT
>DASYGC010000115.1:0-2998 GCA_036000225.1 Ktedonobacterales bacterium
CGAGATCGCCTACGTGGACCAGGGCTACACTGGTCCCGATCCTGTCGCCCGCGCGCGGTCCCACCGCATTGAGTTGGTGGTGGTCAAGACCCCCCGGGCCAAACACGGCTTCGTCTTGCTGCCCAAACGCTGGGTGGTAGAGCGCAGTTTCGCCTGGATGAGTCGTTGTCGTCGTCTGGCACGCGACTGCGAGCGCCTGCCGCAAGTGCTGACGGGCCTGCATTTCCTGGCCTTCGCCTGCCTGATGCTCCATCAACTCATCCATTTGTTCTCAAGTTCATAACGGCTTCTAAGTGCGTCGTTCCGCAAATACGGTAGACATATTGCCGTTTGAGGTGCCGCTGCGGTTTGGGTGGTCGACCCCAGAGGAACGGCGTGGGCTGGCGATTCCAGTCAGCGACGCCCGCGCGCACAGCGTGATCTACCTCCTCCACGCTCGTGCAAGCGCGACCAGCGAGGGCCCGTTGACCGAGAATCGTCCAGAAGCCCTCAATGAGGTTGAGCCAGGCGGCGGCTTTGGGCAAGGGCACAAAGTGGAAGCGCGGGTGGCCCCAGTTCCACAGCATCGTGTCGACGCTCCAATGGAGGGGCAGGGCATCCATAATCAGATACGCGTCGCCAGGAGGCGCGAAGGCTTCCACCCCATCGAGAAAGTGCAGCCAGGCGGCCGTATCGCGGGTGGCGACCGTCTCGACGTACACCGCGCCCGATCGCTGCGCCAGCGCTCCAAACGCCCAGCGATAGCCGTAGCGCGCGTAGCTGGGGCGGAAATGCGGGCGATGCGCGGCGTCGCTCCAACTTGGACCCGAATAGCGCCGCGCGGCAATCGGGCCCAGTTCGTCGAGGCAAATTACCGTGCTACCTGCAGGCGGATCGGTGTAGAGGGCGACCATGCGCCCCTTTTTTCAGCAAAGTCGGGATCCGGGCTCTCCAACCAGGTCCGTGGCTTCTGCCACGCGATGTGCTCGGCCTTGAGGCGCCGCCGAATCTGGCTGCGCTTGATCGGGATCCCGTCCTTGGCGAGCTCCGCCTGTAAGCGATCCAGCGTCCAGTGGCAGGTCGGCGGCGTCTCCTCTTCCCCGTCCGGTGGCTTGGGCGGCAAGCTCCGGGCTTTGGCGATGACCCGATTGGTCTCGTCGGGTCGATAGGTCGGCGGACGTCCGGAGCGAGGCGCATCCTCCAGACCCTCCAGACCCTCCAGACCCTCCAGACCCGCGCGCTCGAAGCGCTTGAGCCACTGGCGCACGGCCTGCTCGCTGATCTGTAACTGGTGGGCGATCTGCGGCGCGGTCAGCCCCTGCGCCGCCAGCGCGATGATGTGCGCGCGGCGCGCCAAACGCACCGGCGCCGTTTGCGCGTGGGTCAAACGGTCGATCTTGCTGCGTTCCTCTGTGCTGAGGGTGCGGAGTTGCAGTGCCATAGCGCGTTCCTCCTGCTCGAGACCACGCCTGATTTCCGCATTATCTTGGCCAGATTTGAGGAACGACGCACTTAGGGTCGAGCGACCTCGTGGTCGGCGCGGTCGTGGCCTCCCGTCGGCCCCTGGCTGCCGAGCGGGCGGAGTTGCAGCAGGAACGCAGCGTTGAAGCGGTGGTCGCAGTGCCCACATGAGACAGCGCGACTATACTTGCGCACGCGCGGATATTCCTTGCCGCAGTTCGGGCAGACGTAAATATGCTTGTAGGGACGCGCCATCCGCACGGCGTCTTCGCGTCGGCGGGTTTCCTCTGCGAGCAGCTCGCGCAGCCACTCGGGGTCACGCTCGGTGATCGCCGCCTCATCGATTGAGATGGAGTCGTGGCCGTGGCAGTGGTGTTTGCGTGGATGGCCAGAGATGCGGTCGGCCAGGTGGATGAGTTCGTGCGCGATGGTCACCTCGATACCTTCTGGCAATAGCTCCGGCTCGATGAAAATCAGGTGACGGTAATCGCCCTGTGGCGTCTGCTGCGCTCCCTCGGCGCGTGTGCGCTCGTAGACCTCGGCAAATGAGTCATCGATGCCAGCGGAGAGATCGGTGTTGTCAGCGTCATCGCTAAAGCCTGGCAGCGTAGGTTGGGTTCTGGTTGGCGCGTTGGCTGGTCCGGTCAGGTTTGCGGCGAGCGAGAAGTCGGGCTGGCGCACGGTCTCGTCGTCGTCAGGGATGAGCGGCAGAAAGCAATAGCAGCCCAGCGCCATCGTGTTGAGCCGTCGCCCTGTCCAGCGCGCGAACTCGCGGCGATCATCGGTCACAGCCAGATAGCTCGCCTGCTCGACAGGCAGATCCAGCTTGCGCCAGTAGTGGTCGAGCCACTGCGCAGCGCGACTGCTGGCGTTAATGACGGGCATCTGATCGAGTGAGGGTGGTTGCGGGGGAAGAAAGCGGATGATCTTTCTGCTCATAGTCTGGTGCGGCAGGCGCCCTGCCACATCCCTCCCTTCCAGGCTCAACGTCGTTGACGCAATCAATCCTTACCAGGCGGTGAACCCGGTGCGTCGTCGAATGGATGCTGAATCGCCACGCTTTCCCGTGGTTGTAATGTGTAACGCGCAGATCGTTGCGACGGTAATTGCACGGGACAGAATTCTCTCATGTGTGGACCTGAGGGCTGTGGCTCGCGCCGCACATGGACCTGTAAGGGTGACGACGGGGCGTGGACTGACAATATGGAGAAGGAGCAGACGCTGCCGTCGAGGACGGTTTAGCGCCTGCCCATGAGGAGCGTAGCGGCAAATTCGAGATGCCAGAGGATCAGGCCAAGTGTGACGATGCTGAGCGCAGTGTGCAGATATCTCCACACGCGCACAAGGCGCAAATAGAGGCGCTCCCGACCAATCGCGCGCCGGATCACGGCTGACTCAGACGCCATCGCTTGCTTCGTCGTGGCGCTGGGCAGAGGTTGCGCCAGAGCGCCTGCGTCTCCCGTTGAATCTCGCTGCGAGCCGACCGCTCCTCGGGCGTGCAGCAGTTCGGGGATCTCACCAGGCGCGGCCTCCAGATCGTAGTAAGCGAGGTCCCAGG
>DASYGC010000116.1:0-3139 GCA_036000225.1 Ktedonobacterales bacterium
ACCGGAATCATACCCAATCTCTGCAGTCCGCGAAGGCGGACTTCGTGGCGGCACGCCTCCAGGCGCGGATTCACCCGCTCGGAAACCTCGACGATGTGGCAAGCTTTGGTATTAGCCGCCGAGCTGGTAGGGGCGAATGGATATACGCCCGGCGACCTGCGCCCACCACCCAGCTCGCCACGCGCTGCAGCCTCGACCAGTGGCGCTATTTGAGCGCTATCGCGCCGTCGCGGAGGGCACCGTCCGCGCGGAATGGCGGCCTATGCTTGCCCCGGCGCGTCATGCTCCCACGCCTCGCGGACATTGTAGCTGACCTGAAGGACAGGTGCCGTGTCGGTAGGACCGCGATGGCGAGCAACAGCGAGCAGCGGATGGACACGGCATACTAGCGCCGATTGCGATACACCATGTTGAAATAGATGACCGCACCGAAGACATTCAGCAGCACAAAGGCGATCGTCCAGTTGTCCTTTGCACTACGGGGCAAGGCGTCATTATTCATCATATCCCGAAACATCCATCCCCAAAATGCCAAACAGAGGATCGTAATGGTCAGTGGCAGGGCGAACTGAACCGGGGAGAACGTCCCATGCGGGGTGAACATCGCACACTCCTTGTCAAGCAGATGAAGGGTCAGCGGGCTAGCGCCCCTCTTGCCTGATCTGATCCAACCAGGTCCGCATGTCTGGCTCATGTTCCTCGTGAAAATGGGCGAAGAACGCCGCGCCATTCCACGGCTCGCCCTCCAGCCACCCAAAGCGCTGGGGGTCGAGCAGGTCTGCCTCAGGAAATGCGTTGAGCGTATCCACCAGCTGCTGAAAGATCGTGCGCGACTCGAGCAGCACTTCGGATAGTGCGCGGTCCCGGTTGGATGCGTAGATCCACGCATTGATCTCGTCGTCCGTCTGCAGGTGCGGCGGCCAAGGTGGTGGAGGCGCTGGTTCATGACGCAGAGCCGCCTGGAAGCGCCCCACCGACCTGCGGCGCCAGCCAGTCAGGTGGCCGACGATGTCCTTGATTGACCACTCACCGGCCACCCCCGGCTGGGTCATGTGCTCTTCGCCGATGTCGCCCAGCAGCGCCTCCCATTGGGTCTCTTCGTCCTTCAGGTCCTTGAGAAGCTGCGCCTTGCTCGTGTTGAGGCCCATCATGCCCTCCCGATGTTGCTCTCAGCGGCATTCCAATGGCTGATTATAGGCTCCGAGCGCGATCGCTCGGCAAGTCCCGACGCGCGCTGACACACCGCCAGGCGAGCGCGTGGGCGGAGTAGGACCTTAGGTTCGGGTGCTCGGTGGCGTTTCGTAGTCGCGCACGGGTGTGCGCTCCGGCCTCGTTATGCTTCGTCGTCGCGCACGGGTGTGCGCTCTGGCCTCGTTATGCGTATGCCTTCAGCCGAACTGAGTATGATACCATCTATCCGCGGCCCACGCGGGCGCCATACCGTTCCCATACAAGCCAAGCGAGCTATATTGACACCCCAACCGTTGGTCGTCACTCGCCTGCCGCAACCCCTGCGGATACCCGGATTAGCCGCCGAGCTTCGTAGGGGCGTATGGGTATACGCCCGGCGGGCCCGAAGCACCACCCCGCTCGCCACTGGCGCAAACCTCGCCATTGCTTGGCAACATTGCATCTCAACCGCACTGTCCCGACGAGGGGTGATATCATGCGGTGAAGGCAGGGGATCGCGATTGGCACGTGTGTTCAGGCCCATTTCCGATGCCACTCACCAGTAGAAGGAGACCAGCATGCCACATCTCGACCGTGCCGCGATACTCGAAGCAGTCCATCAACTATCTGCCGCGGAGCAGGAAGAGATCGCGCGCCATTCTTGCTACGTTAGCGCGACGTGAGCCGCCACCTGCGCCGCCACCGGCGCGGGGATCGGCGGCTGCGCTGCGCGGGATCGCGCAGACCGATCAACCGCTCGACGATGACAAACTCCTGGATGAGAGCAGGACGGAGCGGTATGGCTGACACAACTGTCCTTGTCGATACCAACGTCGCCATCGACTGGCTCAACAGTCGCCGGCCATGGGTGGATGAGGCCAGTCCACTATGGGCAAGTCGCGATGCGGGCAAAATCGCCCTTTACCTGCCTGCGTCTGTGCTTACAGACACCCTGAATCACTTGCCGCCATCTCCCAATTGATCGATCGTGTGTAGTGACGTTCAGTGTCGCGACAGTACGGCTGGTTGCGGGGCAACCGCGCTCGTCAGAGAAGACAGCAATACCTCGCGCACCGTCGCTCACCATCCACGATTTCTGATTGCGCCCGTATGCTGTACTCGGTAATCCGCACATCCAAACATGGCGGTGGACTTCAAGAAATGGCAGGTTGCGT
This sequence comes from Ktedonobacterales bacterium, assembly GCA_036000225.1. Lineage (GTDB taxonomy): Bacteria > Chloroflexota > Ktedonobacteria > Ktedonobacterales > JADMIN01 > DASYGC01. The sequence goes on from DASYGC010000116.1 coordinate 2,346, forward strand.
AACGAGGGGCAGCCATATGGCTACCCCTTCTATAAGACTTGAGATGGCCGGCCGGGAGCATAGCGGATTGACCACGCGCGCCACGATTGGATACAATCGGGCTGTCGAGACGACGCTTGCTGTAGCGCTACCGGAGGACTCTCATGGCCGAATCCACACGGATTTTCGTCAGTCACGCGAGCGAGGACGAGGCGTGGGGCGCCGCGTTCGTGGCTGCCCTCCAGTCGGCGGGCTTCGATGTCTGGGTCGCCCAGCGTGCCATGCCGGGGACCGATGACGCAACGGCGGAGGCAGCGAGCGACCGCGAACTACGGGAACGACCGATCTTCATTCCCATCCTCTCGCCCGCCGCGCTGGTGTCGCGGTGGCTGCAACAGGAAATAGCCGCTGCCGTTCTCCTGAGCGGTCACGATCTCACGCGCACCATCCTTCCGGTGCTGGCGCGGCAGTGCGAGGTGCCGCCGCTGCTTGCGCTCTACGGTCGCATTGCCGGGCTCGCTGATGCTGGCCTGGCGCCCGAGGAGGCGGCCCGGCGCGTCGCGATGGTTCTCGCACCTGCTGAGAGTTCGCCTTGGCAAGCGGACGAGGACTCATCCCTGTCTCCCATGGCCATGGCAGCGGACGAGGACTCATCCCTGCCGCCCGTGGAAATACCAGTGGACGACGAGGACTTATCCCTGCCGCTTCTGGACCCACCCACCTGGACGTCTCCGTCGCGCGAAGCGGCTGACGCCACCGCGGACAGCGCGCGAGCGACCCAGGATGCCAGAGAAGGCCAGCAGGAAGACAGCGCC
>DASYGC010000117.1:0-11801 GCA_036000225.1 Ktedonobacterales bacterium
AGCAGCGTAGGATCGAAGAGGCCGTCGCTGGCACGCGCGGCCCAGAGGGCGATCGCGACGGCCTCGAACAGTGTCGCGGAGACCGCGACCCAGCGACCGGCAGCCTGATTCAGGCGGCTCAGCTCGCTGTCGGGGCGAAAGCGCGAGAGGCGCGCATCCACCTCGTCAAACCACGCCATGCAGGCGTCGGCGGCGGTCGAAGCAGCCGCCACCTGCGCGGGCGCGGCAGCGATCTGCACACTCACATCGGTCGCCATCGGGCGGCCCGCGCGCCGCGCCAGGATGGGGCGCTCGTCGAGCGGCGTTACCATGTCAGGAGACTCCAGTGCTGGTATTGGGCACTGTCGATCCCGACTGCGACGAGAACGAGCCCGAGCCGAAGGGATTCTGGCCGGAAGCACCGCTGTTATCGCTTCCCCCCAGGATCGACGGTGACGAGTTGGAGTCGGAGGGCGCCGCGCTGTTCGAGCTGGCGCCGGCGCTGGACGCGGCGGTGACCGGCGAGTGGTTGGTGAAGCCCCAGGCCGCGACGAAGAGCGCGGCGGCGGCCGCCGTGAGGCCGATACGCAACGCGCGCTGCCCCGGACGATGGCGCCCCGCACCCAGCGCCCCGGGCACCCCGGCGGAGGCCAGCGTCACATCGCCCACCGGCCGCGCGACGCAACTCAACACGTCGCCCGCCGCGCGCTCCGCTGGCGTGAGGCCGCTGCCGTCGCCGTTGCGCACCTGGCCCGCAACCAGCCGCAGGCGGCAGGTGCCACAGGCGCCCGCGCGACAGCTAAAGTCCGGGTGGTAGCCCGCGCGTTCGAGGGTTTCGAGCAGCGTCGCGCCCGGTGTCGCCGTGAGCACCGCGCCGCTATCCGCCAGGCGCACCCGTGGACGGCGACCGCCCGCACTGGACGCTGTGGCACTCACCGTGTCGCCAGCGGTGGCGGGGCTGGCGAACACTTCGCCATGGATGCGCGCCGCAGGCACGCCCCGGCGCAGCGCCGCCGTCTCGATGCCGCGTTTGAGCGCCTCGGGTCCACAGACATACCATTCGGCCTCCCCTATCGCCGCGCCCAGCGGCGCCAGTGTCTGCTCTGGGCGCAGCCGGTAGCCATTGGTCGCGATGTAGTGCCACTGAGTGAGCCACTGGCGCCGCGGATCGAGGGCGGCCAGCTCGCGACCGTAGATAGCATCGGCGGGACTGTGGTACGCATAGTGCAGCCAGACGCGGGGGCGCAGCGCGGGGGCGAGCCGCGCCAGTGCGCGGAGCATGCCATAGATCGGGGCAATGCCGCTGCCCCCGGCGACGAAGACGATAGGCTGGCCCGGATGGAGTGGCGCGGGCAGCGTGAAGCCGCCCTGTGGCAGACTCGCCCGCAGCAACATGCCGGGGCGCACGCGATCGTACAGATGGCGAGAGATCAAGCCGGCGTGGTGGCGCTTGACGGTAATCTCCCACGGCGCCTCGACACGTCCATCGCCGCACAGTGAGTAGGAGCGATAGAACGTCCGTTGGCCGGTGGCGAACTCCAGCGTAATGAATTGGCCGGGAAGATAGGCGGCGGGCGCGCGCTGCGTGCCTTGCAGCGCCAGGGCGAGCGTCACGACCTCATGAGCGGCGGGGGTACATGCCACCACCTGCACGCCGATCATTCCCGCGCGCGTCGCTGGGCGGCGCGCTTGCGGCATCGCACTGGCCATAAGAACTCCTCATTCAGGATATGCGCCCGTGATTGGGTTACGAAGGTAACGTGGTCGGTGATCCGCATCCTATTGAACCACGGCATCATTGGAAATTGATGTGAAAGTCATGAGAGGAGAGTCACACTTCATGACAACGACCTCGCCTTCAAGATGGTGCGACGATGTCCTCCGACCAGTAAGCTCGAGGGAAACCCGCGCCGGTCGCCCGCAGGAGCATATCGCGGAGCGACGCCAGAAAGAGTACGCAGGCATCTAGCACAGCCGCGAAAGAAGACACCAGGAGACTCCTTTCCGACATCTGATCCACAACTCATTCCAGCAGGCAGTGAAAGCAGCTCCCATGGTCTCATGATGGGGTGGGTACTGGCGGCCTACGAGTATGGCACACTTGCCAGCAACCACTACTACTCCTCGTAGAGGCCCAGTTCCTGGCTCGTTTGCGTGAGATGCGCCAGCCCACGACGACGCTCGGCATCACGGTGCTGTTTGTAGGTCATCAGGTCGGCGCAGCGGATGCGCCGGTGCGAACCGGTCTTCACGAATGGGATGTCGCCCTGTTCGAGCAGCTTCACCAGATACGGACGCGACACGTTGAGGATATCGGCGGCCTCCTGGGTCGTCAGCTCCTTGTTCAACGGGACCATGGTCACCGCCCGACCGTGCGCCAGATGAGAGACCAACTGCCGTAGCGCGTGGTACAGCGACGCAGGCAGTTCGATCCGCTCGCCATCGGCCCCGACGAGCGCCGGCACATGCGCGGGATACTCGGTCATCTCCTGGCGCAGCATGCCTTCGAGCTTGTCGAATGCTGGGCGCTCGCTCTCGCTTGCCGCGACTGGCCCTGTTTCCAGTGCGGTTGTCATACAATGCACCTCCTTTGTTGCGGGACACTCGGATACGATCTCGTGCCCTATCTCACGAGAGTACACGCAATATTCGCCACATTCGCCACATTCGCAACATACGATTCGCGCGCAACAATCGCAATGCGTGCGGGTGCCATGCGGATATTCCAAATATATCAATGCTTCTCGGATCGCGAAGCTATCGCACGCCGATCGGATCGATCGCTTTCCTGTAGGTAAACACTGTCGCAGTTGGCACACCGCTGGTTTCCAACTGCTATCTGGTCATTGCCACTTCCTGGGGTCCGTGCTCCCTCTGCCGATGTGGCGAACACTGGCTGCCAGGTGCGAGATCAGCCGTACTGCTTCTCCATCTCCTCTGTCCCTGGTCCCACATCTCAGCCACAGACGCCCGCCGGCCAGCCTATCCGGTCTAGCCGCCATGACCCTCGCCCAAGATGAAGAAACTGTTAACGACAGTGCCGGCAAACGCGCCGGTTACCCATGAATAATGAAAGACCTGTCACGTTCAGCGATCTTGTGTTCACCAAATCGCACGCCACGCATGCTACGCTGTAGTGACAGGATTCCAGCGCGGGCAAGCGCCCGACCCCAACCAGGTCACAATCGCCCGCGCGCACTCAAGGTGGAAGAGGTGGATGATGGGCAGCCGTGGCAACAGCGTGACCAAGATTCCGACAGATCATCACATTACCTATCAACTGCAGTTCCGCAAGTGCGGCAAGCCGCGTTGCGGCACCTGCCAGCAGGGCACCGGCCATGGCCCCTACTGGTACGCCTACTGGCGCGAAGGGTCGCGGCTGCGCTCTGGGTATGTCGGCAAGATCGCCCCAGCCACCGTCTCGGTTGGCGTCGCCAGACAGGCCGAAGCGCGCCTCGCGGGCATCGCCGTCTGAGATCGTTCAGGTGTCGGGGCGTACGGATGTTCGGATGTACGCCCGCTGCCCCCCTCGATAAACTGTCGGGGTGTACGGATGCAGCGCCGCGTCATCCGGTTTCAACTACGGCATTTGGATCACCCCGCAATTGCATTGCTGGGCTCGTCTTGCCGCGGCAGCAGAGGTGGTCCCATAACGGGATGATCCGTCGAATGTATTCGACAGCTTACCCATCCACCCTCTCGCCGCTTCACCACCGACCTCGGTCACTTCTTCGTAGCACATGAGTTTCAACCGCCCGCTTGGATACCTATGCTCGCTCCTTGCCCTCCCGGCACGCACCTCGGCCTGTGCTATACTGCGGGAGCCGGCCCACTGGACGGAGCACTATCGACTCCCCGCGCCCCCACCAGCCGCGCCGGCACGCCGAGGAGCCAGACCCGCTATGAAGTGTCCCTATTGTGGCTGGACCGAGACCCGTGTCACCGATTCGCGTGACCAGGGCGGCACCATCCATCGCCGTCGCCGCTGCGAACACTGCTTGCAGCGCTTCAGCACCATCGAGCGCGTGGTGCTCTCCGAGTTGACCCTCGTCAAGCGCGATGGCCGCCGCGAGCCGTTCAAGCGCGAAAAGCTGGAGGCCGGCCTGCGTCACGCCTGCCAGAAGCGCCCCATTCCCGTGGGCGAAATCGAAACCATCGTTGATGCCATCGAGCAGGATCTTTACAAGATGGGCCAGGCCGAGATCGCTACCGGCGTCATCGGCGAGATGGTCATGGACCGCCTGCGCCGGCTTGACGACATCGCCTACATCCGCTTCGCCAGCGTCTATCGCTCCTACCCCGACATCCGCGCCATGCGCCAGGAGCTCGACCGCCTGCTCAGCGCCCCCAGCGGCGACGCCGCCGAAGAGCATGACGCCGCCGATGCCACCACCGAGGCGCCATCAACGACCGTGCATCCGGCATCCTCGCCACACAAAACCGCATGAATTCGATCAGCCACCGGGTCTCCATGTGAACTACGGCTGGTCCAGGAAGCCCTTCCTACGCAGTCGGTCAATCAGCGCATGCGCGTACGCCTGCCCGGCTACCGACAACACCACATCCTCGACGGCAGGCAGCGGATCCTGCCACAGCCAGCTCAGCTTGAGCCAGAATCCCGGCAATGCCCGCGCATGGTATACACCGTCGGCGTCAGGCGCCACCTGCTGGTAGATCCCATGCTCGTCACGTTGATAGAATTCCGCACGCTGGTCGGCGGGGTCGAGCAGCCAGTATTCGAGCACGCCGCCCTGCTGGTACTCGTAAAACTTGTCGCCCCGGTCGCGCCCCTGGCTCTCTGGCGAGACAATCTCCACCACCAGGTCGCCTGGCCCATCCACATACGTCTGGCGCAGTCGCGCCATGTGTTCGGGCGCCAGGTAGATCACATCTGGCTCACGTCCCGAGTCCGGCAATTTCATTTGAAACGGCGCCACAATGATCTTGCCCAGATCCTTGGCCGCGACATATGCCGAGAGCACGCTTCCCAGGAACAGAGCGAGGTCCTGATGCTCGAGACTGGCTGGGCTGGCCATCACCACACTCCCCTTCACCCATTCCGCGAGCGTATCCTCATCGGCCCATTCCAGGAACTCGTCATAGGACATCAGCGCCGGCTGTTGCGGCGCGGCCGAGAGCCATGCCAGCAGCTCTAGCCGCAATCGCGCCGGCACCTGCCACGTCGGCTCATGATCGGATGGGTTGGTGGAACCTGCTAGGGCCATGGCGAATGTCCTTCCTGCACCGCACAGTGCGTACCTCACTATATTCCATATTCCATCATAGCCCATCGCCCACGCGCGCACCCCTTTCTGCTGCTGAGATTGCCCCGCCCGCGCCCACCTGCTATACTGCGAAACTGGCCCCCATCGGCGCCAGGCCACACCATCCCTCCCGGCGCACAGGGGTGCGCGCCGGGAACTCGTTATCCGTCTCGCTATGGACGGCGTCCGCGCGTACCGCCTCGCACCCGGACCGGAGACACCATCTGATGCACGCCCGCCTGATCGACGACCGGCTCCTCTGGAATCGCTTCATCGCCAGTTCCCCCACCGGCCACCTCTGCCAGACCTACGAGTGGGCCGATCACTCACCCGGCGCGGATGCCCGCACCGGCTCGCTGCGCGTCGGCGTGCTCGATGATGACGGCGCGCTGGTCGCCGCCATGCTGCTGGTGCGCAGCCGCGCCTCCGGCGTGCGGGCTCCCTTCTACTACGCCCCGCGCGGTCCCGTCTGCGCCGATCCAGATTCGCCCGCGCTGCCGCTGCTCATCGCGCTGGCCCGGCGCGAGGCGCGCCAGCGCGGCGCCTTCATGATCCGAGCCGAGCCTAACATCCCTGCGGACTCCCCCGTCTGGCCGGGTGTCTTCCGCCGCCTCGGCTTCCGGCCCACCAGTCATCAGATCTACCTGCGCAGCGCCTGGGTCACCAATATTCGCCCCGCCGAAGACCAGATTCTCGCCAGCATGATGATGACCTGGCGCCAGAACATCCGCTCCAGCGCGCGCAAAGGCGCCACCGTGCGCATGGGCTCCGGCCCGGCCGACCTCGACGCCTTCTATCGCCTGCTCGTGGAAACCGGCGTGCGCGACCACTTCCCCGTCTTTCCCCGGTTCGTGTTCGCCGACATGCTGCGCAACTATTCGGCGGAAGCCGCCGCTCGCGACGGCACCGCTGAGCTGGTGCTGCTGCTGGTCGAGCACGCCGGTGAGCCAATCGCCGCGGGCATCGTCGGCGTGCACGGCCGCGGCTCGTGGAGTCTGATGTGCGGCTCCTCGGGCCAGCCCGCGCACCGCAAGTTGCGCCCAAACTATCTGCTGCAATGGGAGTCAATGCGCTGGTCGAAGGCCCGCGGCGCCGAGTACTACGACTTCCGTGGCATCCCCGATGTGCTCAAGCCTGGCGAAGAGATGTTCGGCGTCTACGAATTCAAGCGCGGCTTCGGCGGCGCCGTCCACCGCGTGCTGCCCACGCAGGATCTCGTGCTGCGCCCCGCACTCTACTGGCCCTATGTCGGCGCCGTCACCCTGCGCCGCGATCTGCAACGCTGGCGCCGCCGCCGCTTCGAGCGGCAGCGCGAGCGCAAGCGCCCGCACCCCGACGCCACCACCGCCGCGCCAGGCCCCGCCTCGCCACCATCCGTCCTACCGGCATCCACCACGGCTAGCGACCCCGCTACCCCGCCACCCACGGAGCGGCGATCCGCCTCGCGCACCTAGTGCCCGCCGGTGTTGGCTCATGCGCTTCCATTGAAAGGATGCCATGCGATGCAGGTGCGTGTCAGCACTGACCGCGACCAGTGGAACCGCTTCGTCGAAGCGGCCGCCACCGGCTACATCACCCAGACCTACGAGTGGGGCGACCTGAGCGCCCACCTGGGCGACGCGATTGTGCGCCTGGGCGCCTTCGATGGCGACGAGCTGCGCGGCGCCATGATCGTGCTGGTCTCGCGCATGCCGCCGCTCGGTCTGCGCTATCTCTACGTGCCACGCGGCCCCGTCGTGGACGATCCCGCCTCGCCCGCGCTGCCCGCGCTGCTGGCCGAGGCGCGGCGGCTGGCGCGGCGCACCGGTGCCTTCATGCTCAAGGTCGAGCCCAATGTGCCCGCTGGCGATCCCGCCTGGCTAGGCGCGCTTGCCCGCCTCGGCTTTCGGCGCAACCCCTACGCCACCCACCCGCGCCGCTCATGGGTGGTGGATGTGACCCCCAGCGAGCAGCAGTTGCTGGCCAACATGAAGATGACCTGGCGCTACAACGTGCGCGCCGCCGCGCGCAAGGGCGTTGTCGTGCGCGAAGCCACCGCGGCCGCCGACCTCGCCGCCTGGTATCGCCTCTACCAGGAGACCGCCCAGCGCGACGGCTTTGCCATCCACCCCCAGGACCACTACGCCAACGTCCTCGAGCTCTACCGTGCGCGCGGCGCGGGCGTCCAGTTCCTGGCGGAATACAACGGCACGCCCATCGCCGGGCTGATCGTCTGTCGCTGCGGCGCTGTTGCCACCTCGATGTTCAGCGCCTCCTCCAACCAGCACCGCGACCGCCGCCCCAACCACCTCTTGCAGTGGACCGGCATGCGCTGGGCCAAATCCCATGGCTGCGCACTCTACGATTTCCGCGCCATCGCCGAGCGGCTGGAGCCCACCGAGCCGGACTACAGCCTGTACACCTACAAAGAGGGCTTCGGCGGCTATTCCGTGCTCACCCTGGAGGGCCACGACCTGCCCTACAACCTCCCGCTCTACTGGGCCTACCGCCAGTCGCTGGCCTTCAAGCGTGCCCGCGTGCGCCGCCGCTTCGCCCAGCGCGTGCAAGAGCGCACGGCCACCACGGCTGGCACCGCCACCGACGCCGCCAAAAGTGCCGCCGCGCAGGAGACGATCGCGGAGGGCGCGTCGGGTACCGCCGCCTCGCCAACAGGTTCGGGCACAACTGATTGATCCCGCGCTACGTTTCCAGCAGATCAGCCAGCCTGACAGCGATCGTGGTGGCGTATTGCTGGTAGCCGAGGGCGTGGGCGATACCCAGCGAGCCGGTGTTGCGCATCAGTGTCTGATATTGGGGGATGTAGCCACCGTCCAGCGCATACGCCGTCATCGTCGCGACGACGGCGCGCCCATAGCCGCGCCCGCGATACGCGGGATGCGTCACGATCCCGACACTGCGCAGATGCGGGCCCCACGCCTGGAGCGTGCCGGCGGCGACCAGTTCCGTGCCGGCAAAACAGCCGAAGATGGGCTGTTGCTGCTGCTGTCCCCGCGCGATCGCGCTGTGCTCCCATGCCTCCGGGCCACATCCCACCGCGAGCCGCTCCAGCGCCGTGTCCTCCTCCAGCGCGAGCACACGCGTCCCATGCCCCTCGGCGGGTCGGAAGTCCGATGCATCGGCGCAGCCCTGGAACGCCGGCCCGACGACGCGATCGAGATGGGCGGCGAAGAGATCGGCGAGGAAGGCGGCATCGAAGACATGGTCTATATGGCGTCCGTGCATGGCCGCGGCGGTTGGCGCGAGCAACGACGCGGGTACGGTGAAGATGCATGCCGCATCCCAGCGCAACAGGAATGCGCCCCGGTAGGCGGCGAGGTTTCCTCCGTTGGGCAGCAACGTCACGCCAGGGCGGTGCAGGTCCTGCGCGGAGCAACCCAGGCGCTCCACCCAGAATGTCTCCACATATGCCAGCGTCTGTCGTGTCGGCATCGTTTCATTCCTTGTGCGACGTTACGAGGTGAGAGGTTACGAGACGATGAAGCTGGCAGTGCATTCACTTGTCATACTGCCGCTTGAGAGTACAATACCTGGGGAACCTGGGACTGCGCATGTGCTTCACCCCTATTCCCGATCCAGCTTACCCTGAGGAATCTGATGATTGATCGCTACACCCGCCCCGAGATGGCGCTGGTCTGGTCCGACGAAAACAAGCTCGACACCTGGCTGCGCGTCGAGTTGCTGGTCTGCGAAGGCTGGGCGCGCGAAGGCGCCATCTCCGCCGAAGACATGGCCAAGCTGCGCGGCGCCACCTACGACCTGGAGCGCATGCGCGCCATCGAAGCTGAAACGCATCACGACGTCATCGCCTTCCTGCGCTCCGTGCAGGAGCGCCTGGGACCCGAAGGCCGTTTCCTCCACCTTGGCCTGACCTCCTCCGATGTACTCGATACCGCCCTGGCTGTGCAGTTGGTACAGGCCGGCGCCCTGCTGCGCGCCGCGCTGGACGAGCTGGAACGCACCGTGACCGGCCTGGCGCTGCGCCACCGCCATACCCTGATGGTTGGACGTACCCACGGCATCCACGCCGAGCCGACCACCTTCGGCTTCAAGCTGGCCGTGTGGGTGGATGAGCTGCGCCGCTCGCGCGACCGCCTGGATGCCGCCATCGCCATCGTCTCAGTTGGCGCCATCTCCGGCGCCGTCGGCACTCACGCCACCGTCCCGCCGGCCATCGAAGAATATGTCTGCGCTCAACTGGGCCTCAACGTCGCCCCCGTCTCCAGCCAGATCATCCAGCGCGACCGCCACGCGCAGTACGTCACCACGCTGGCGCTGCTCGGCGCCTCGCTGGAGAAGATGGCCCAGGAGCTGCGCCACCTGCAGCGCACCGAAGTCGGCGAGGCCTTCGAGCCATTCGGCGCGGGCCAGCAGGGCTCGTCGGCCATGCCCCACAAGCGCAACCCCGAGAAGGCCGAGCGCGTCTGCGGGCTGGCGCGCGTACTGCGCGGCTACGCCGTCACCGCCCTGGAAGACGTCGCCCTCTGGCACGAACGCGACATCAGTCACTCTTCCGCCGAGCGCATGATCCTGCCCGATGCCACCGCCACGCTGCATTACATGCTCTGGCTCTTCACCAGCATCATGGAGGGCCTGGAGGTTGATGCGGCCCGCATGCGCGCCAACCTCGACCTGACCCGTGGGCTGATCTATTCCTCGCGCATCCTGCTCGCCCTGGTCGATAAAGGACTTGACCGCCAGGAGGCCTACAAGCTGGTGCAGCGCAACGCCCAGAAGGTCTGGCGCGACGAAGACCATGGCGCCGGTCTGCTCGCCATGCTCGACGCCGATCCCGCCGTCGCCGCCCACCTCTCACCCACCGAGCTCGCCGCCCTCGCCGATCCTCAGTATTACCTCGTCTACATCGACACCGCGTTCACCCGGCTGGGGCTCGCCTGACATGTTATGCTGGTAGCTGGGAAGATACCTGGCCACCTTGTGCCGGATGATGCCAGATCTCCCCAGTCCACGTCGGTGGATTTCGTGGCGGAACGGCTCCAGCGCGCAGCATCGCGGATTCACCTGCTGGGAAACCTCGCGGTATGCGTAGGAACCATCCAGCGGCGACCAGCGGCCAGAAGTCCCGGCTGATGGGAGATGAGATGCGTGAAACCCCCGCGCTCGACCCCACCTCCGCGCCCGACGCGCCACCACGCCGGCGCGCCACCCCCGGCGGACGCGAACATCCCAATGCCGACGCGCTGGTCGCCATCGTCCCAACAAAGGCCGATTGGGCACTCGTCCAGACCAAAGGCTGGTATCGCATCCCACTAGACAAAGCGCCGACTGAGTTGCTGGCGGGCCAGATCAGCACGCTCGCATTCTATCTGCCCAAACAATTTGGCGACGAGGCGTGGCAGGTGTGCTACTTCGCCCCGCTACTGGGGGTCAGTACACATCCGCGGAGCGCTCTGCTGCCGGAACAACCCAGCCACCCGCGCGCCAATCAGCACTATGTGCGGCTCGCCCTCGGCCCAATCACTGCCCTGTCCCATCCCATCCCCAGCCTGCGTCAGCGCCGCATCATTCTCATCGCCACCACGCGTGCCAAACTGGAGACCGCCGCCGAAATCAACGACCTCTACCACGACAGCCCGCTCGAAGATACCGTGTGGCAGGCGTTCAAAGCCGAAGGCCTCGATGCCGAGCGCCAGCTCTTCGTCGATGGCGACCGCTTTCGCAGGTATGCCCTGGACTTCGCCATCTTCGGCCAGCAGCGCAATCTCAACGTCGAGTGCGATGGTGACACCTATCACGCCAACCCAATCGCCGCGAAGTTCGACAATCGCCGCAACAACTTCCTGACCGCTCGTGGCTGGTCGGTGCTGCGCTACACCACCGCCGAGATACGCGACGAACTTCCCAGAGTGATGTACGACGTGCATGCCACCATCAAGGTCTGCGGCGGCATCGCCCACCGCGCGCCCGCCAGCGAGCCACCCAACCTCCTCTGGCAGGCCGCGCTGTGGGACGCGACGCTGGCCCAGGGCCGCGACGTAGATCCACGCGTGCCCGCTAAGCAGGTGTACGTGCGCGGTAGACGGCGGACACAAAAGCAACAGCATGCGCCTAACGAGACTGGTCTTGCTCATGCTGTTGCGGCGTGTGCAAGTGCGCCCGCCAGACCTTCGTTGTGGGACGCGTTACTCGATACCTAGCGCCATGCGATGGATGTCCCGCTTACCCCTACCATGACCCTCCCCATTGTTTGAGTATATAGCCGTGCAAAGAAAGGACTGGCTCCGGCCATGCGCCCCACCCCTCAACCCGACATCCCCATCCGCGCCGTGATCTTCGACATCGGCGGGGTGCTCCTCCGCACCGATGACACCAGTGGACGCGAGGCCTGGGAGCAGCGTCTGGGCCTCGCCACCGGCGAGCTGGAACGCGTCGTGTTCGGCTCCGCGATCTCGCAACGGGCTGCACTTGGTCTCGTCTCTGAGGACGCCGTGTGGGCGCACTTTTCGACGACCTTCGCTCTGGATGTCGCCCAGCGCGAAGCTCTCACCCGTGACTTCTGGCCTGGCGAACAGCTTGACACGACCCTCGTTCAATACCTGC
>DASYGC010000118.1:0-12390 GCA_036000225.1 Ktedonobacterales bacterium
AAATCCACGATGCGCAACCGCCCGCGCTCGGTGGAGTCCAGCCCATCCACGCCTTGCGCCAGGTGGATCACCGATGCGCCGGCCAGGATCTCGCCGGGACCGGCCAGATCACAGAGCCGTTGCGCCACGGCGAGCAAGGCGTCGCGCTCGTCAGTGGTGGCTGCGGGCGGAGATGGCGCGGCGCCCAGCGTGGAGTCGGCGGCGACGGGAGGCGCATCGCTGGCATGCAGTCCGATTCCCACCAGCCACTGCCAGCTGTGGTCGTGCCGCTGTTCCCGCGCGCAACTGGCGCGCAGCGCCACTGCCGCGCGCAGCGCCTGACGGGTGGAGGGGAAGATGGCCGCGAGTTGGTCGCCATGCCGTGCGTCTGGTGTGCCCAGGTCGCGCGGCTCCAGCACCTGTCCGCCGTGCATGGCGGCGCTGGCGCACACCAGCGCGGCGAAGCGCGCCGCCAGGTCCGCCATCGCGGGGTCAGGGTGGTTCGCGCGCAGGCGGAGCGCGCCACGGGCACTGGCGACCAGGATGGTGGCCACCGCGACGGCGTCGCGCTGGTCGGCTGCCTCGTTGCGATCGACCAGGGTGTCCGCTGGTGCTCGTGCGTCGGCGTCGCCGCGCGCGAGCGTGGAGGACCCGACCGGCTCCCGTCGCTCGCGCGCGGCCAGGAGCGCGGCAGCGTCCTCCGCTGATAGGTGCAGGGCCGCGGCCAGCAGCTCGACCGTGGATGGCTGAGCCAGACGCTCACCGCGTTCGAGCATGCTGATATAACTGGGGCTATAGCCAGCGCCCGCGGCCAGTTCTTCCTGTGTCATACGCGGGCGGCGCAGGCTTTTCAACAGGGCGCCAAAGCTGAGCGGTGTGAGAGTGGCCATGCGTGTTGCGCTCCTCCATCGCGTTCCTGACGGTGATGGAAGTCCGGGTGGCTGGTCCTTGCTCCCCTACGAGGTATCGGCGGGCGATCCGGGGCGGTGGGCCGCGCTGGCCACGATAACCCAGCCGATGCGATGCGCTCAACGGGACGCGGCAATGCGCCGCCAAACTCACTGGCTGGCGGCAGTATCGCACCAATTCGCGCGGATGTCCCCCTCTCACTCGCCAGCAATTCTGGCGCCGGAATCGGCGGCGGATGTTTTCAGCGATATTTCTGGTGCTGGCGCTCGCACCCGTCGCTCTGGCCCGCAACATGCTATGGCACCGTGATATGATCGTGCGAGGAGGAGCACCCAGAATATGAACGGTGGATCGGGATTGTTGGGCGCGGGCGCGCGCGAGCCGTTGTGCGTGGCGCTGACCCAGGCGCATCGTGGCCATGGGGTCAGTACAGCGGCCTACTATCTCGGCCGGGCACTGGTCGCGTGCGATCTGCATGTGCTGCTGGGCGATCTCTCGGAGCGCAGTTCACCCCTGGCGGCGCTGGTGGGGCATGTGCCCGTCAAGAATCTGGTTCCCTGGCGTCCACCGGTGGTGGGTCCGTCCGATCTGCCCGCCATGCTGCGGCAAGCGCGCCAGCGCACGGCGGGGCGCGCCGATGTGGTGCTGCTGGATATTGACGCCGGACTGCTCGAACATGGCGCTGGCCTGCGGAATGAGCTCAGCTATCTGCTGGTGCTCACCGATCCGACCAGTGAGGCCGCGCGCGCCGCTGGCCATCTGGCCGAACGTTTCCAGGCGACCGCCGAATGGCTCGACCGGGTAGGTGCGGTGTTCAGCCGGGTCGATCCCCCCAACGCCGAGCACCTGCCCGAGCGACTGGGGGAGCACATCCCCGTGCTGGGCTGGCTGCCGGCGGACTACCTGCTGGCCGCCGGCGAGACCTATTCGGTGACGACCGGCGCGCCCACACAGCCCCACGACGCCTATCTGAACGCGATCACGCGCCTGGCCCAGGCACTGACACGGCTGGTACCCCTGGCGATTCGGCGGCAGCCCGATACCCCCGCGGCGGCACACCCATAGCGCGGGAGGGCGTACACCCGTACGCCACTACGAACCAGCGGGGTCATTGCGGGGGTGGAATATCACTCCGTCGCGCCTACCTGCCAGTGGTCGGGAAACGCGGTGCTGGGAAAGATGGCCCGCGCCTCCGCCAGCAGATCGCGCCATTCCGCAGGGCGATAGCGTGTCGAGAGATGGAAGAGGATCAGCCGCCCCACTTCCGCGCGGCGCGCCAGCTCGGCCGCTTGCGCGCCTGTCATGTGACGATGGCGCGTGGCCAGCGCCTCATCGGCGCTACGGTACTGGCTCTCGCAGATCACCGTCGTGCAGCCGCGCAGTGCGGGAACCAATCGCTCTACTGCCGGCTCGTCCAGGAGAAAATCGGTGAGGTAGGCCAGCGACTCACCCGGCGTCTCCACCAGCAGCTCCGCACGCAACTCGGCCCACTCGCGGATTTGGCCGTCGATGGTCAGCGTTGCCGGCGCATCAGGCGGGAGTTGCTTGAGCTGACGCAGCCAGGGGCCGGGTAGCAGACCCAGCTCGTCCAGGCGCTCGGTCGCCACATTCACATGCGGCGCCTCACGGATGACATAGGCCAGCGAGGGCGTGTGGTGGTCCATGCTCAGCGCCGTGACGGTGTAGTCCGGGTTGGCGAACAACATGCCGTCGAACTGACGCGTACCCGCCGGGTGGGCCAGCGCGAAGGCTTCGGTCTCCTTGAAGCACGTGCGCTCGATGCGGTCGGGATGCACGTCGTTGACGTACCAGATACCGGGATCACCCTCGAACAGGTTCCACATGAAGCCGCGCAGCCGGTGGCGCATGATGGCTGCGGTGCGCGGCGGCCCCCAGACTTCGTTCGGCTTGGGGGCGCGATTATAGGTGATGCGGAAGAAGTTGTCGAAGCCGCCGATGTGGTCCATGTGCAGATGCGAGAAGAGCAGATGGTCCACCGCCAGCGCCTCGGAGACGCTGAGATCGGTGACGCAGCCGTCGCCGCAGTCCAGCAGCAAACGGTGGACGGCCTTGCCCGTCAGCACGCGCACGTAGACGGCGTTGTCGCGTCCGGCAGCGCCCAGCACTTGATAGGCGATACTCATGGTTTTGCGAGACCTGTTGTTGCTATGCGGAACCTGTCACCTATGGTTGCTGCAGGCCCGTCACCACACGGGCATATTTGTCGGCGAGCGCCTGGGCGGCGTCGCGTGTGCGCGCCTCGGCCAGCACATGGAACATAGGCCGGTCGGCGTCTGGTAGGATCAGCACCCACTCTTTGCCCAGGTCGATCTTGATGCCATCAATGGGGTCCTGGCGTCGCTCGCGATACTGCTCGCTCAGGATGCGCATCACCTTGCCCTTGAGTTCCCAGGGGCAGGTCACATCCACCCGAATCAGATGGTAGGGAGGCAGGTTATCCACCACCTCGGAGAGCTTCGTCTCGTAGCGCGCCAGCGCCTCCAGCAGCTTGGCCAGGGCGAACATGCCATCGAAGGCGGGCTGGAGCACCGGGAAGATGAACCCACCGTTGCCATCGCCGACCAACTGCACGCCTTCGCGGGTGGCCTCGCCCATCTGCGCGCTAGGCATCACCTTGGTGTAGACCGCTTTGCCGCCCGCGCGTTTGGCGACCGTCGCCACGGCGCTGGGGACATTCACGGGCACCGCGACGATGCCGCCCTTGGTGTCGCGCAGCATCAGCTCAGTCATCGCCGCCAGCAGCCGCCCGCCATCCACGACGCGCCCGAGGTCATCCACCACGAAGATCTTCTCACCCGCGGTATCGATGCGCACGCCCAGATCGGCCTTGAGTGTCGCGGTGACACCGGCCACCATGAGCATCTCCTCCTCGAACTGTTCCAGGGTCCGGGAATAGCGCGAGGGGTCCATCGTCGCGTTGAGGGCAATGACATCCACCTGGCAGGCATTGAAGATGGGACCGAGCGCATCCACGCTGCTGCCGTGGCTATAGTCCACGACGAGCTTGAACTTGCGCTTGCGAATGACCTCCTGGTCGATATGCTTCAGGAACTCCTGGGTATACAGGTTGATCGAGTTGCGGTCGTATTCGATGGTGCCGATGTCGTCGAGGTAGACGCGGCGGAAGTCCTCACGAAAGAAGAGATTTTCGATCTTGCGCTCGGTGTTCTTGCTGATATCCTGGCCGTTCTCGTCGAAGAACTTGATATCCACCACCCGTGGGTCGAACGGCGAGAGACGCACGTGCACGCCGCCGGCGGCGGTGGTGGTGCGGGTATAGTAGCGCGCGACCGCCAGCGGGACGGTGTCGAGGTCGCGCACGTGAATGCCGGCCGAGGGCAGACCGGAGATGATGGCGCGCTTGATCATGCGCGGCGTGCGATGGGCGTCGCGGTTGATGCTTACCCGCGCGCCGCGTGGCAGCACGGCGCCATAGGCGGCGCCCAGCTTGGCGGCGAACTCGGGCGTGATATCGACGTTGACAATGCCCGTCACCCCGAAGCGACCGAAGAGCGAACGACGGCCCTGCGAGCCCCAGATGATGCTGGCGGTGACGACAGCGCCGGTCTCGATCTGCTTATCGGGCCAGATTTTGACGCCCGGCTGGATGATGGCGCCCTCCTCGATCATGGACTTGTCGCCCACCACGGCGCCTTCGAACATCATCGCGCGGCTCTTGATGGAGGTCTGCTCACCCACCAGCGCGCCACGCAACTCCACGCGCTCGCCGATGTACGAGTTATTCCAGACGACGCTGCGATCGATCTGGGCGTATTCATCCACGATGGTGAACGCGCCGACACTGCTCGGACCATGCACCACCGCGCCTTCACGGATGTTACAATCGTGGCCAAGGTAGACGGGACCGAGGATGCGCGCTTCGGGGTCGATGTTGACGTTCTCTTCGACCCAGATGCCACCTCCCATATCTTTGCCGGTGATGTCTGCCCGCACTTTGCCCTGCAGCACATCGGCATTGGCCTTCATGTATTCGGCCAGGTTGCCGACATCACACCAGTAGCCTTGCGCGACATAGCCAAAGAGTGGGTCGCCGCGACTCAGCATCATGGGGAAGAGGTCCTGGCTGAAATCGAAGGACTTGTTCTTCTCGAAGTAGCTGAAGATCTGGGGATCGAGCACGTAGATACCGGTGTTGATGGTGTCGCTGAAGACCTCGCCCCAACTGGGCTTTTCGAGGAATTGCTTGATCCGCTGGGATTCATCGGTGATGATGACGCCGTATTCGAGCGGATTCGACATGTGGGCCAACGTGAGCGTGGCCATCGCGCGGCGCGTGGTGTGGAATTTGATGATGTCGCTCAGGTTGAAGTCGGTCAGCGCGTCGCCGCTGATGACCAGGAACGGCTCGGTCAGCAGTTCTTCGGCATTCTTGACGCTGCCGGCGGTGCCCAGCGGCACCTCTTCCCGTGAGTAGTCTATGTGCATGCCGAAGGCGGCGCCATCGCCAAAGTAGTCCTCGATGTTGCTGGCCAGGTACTGGACGGTGACCACGACCTCGGTGATGCCGTGCAGTTTGAGCAGATTGAGAATGTGCTCCATGACCGGCCGGCCGACGATGGGCACCATGGGCTTGGGGCGCTTGATCGTGAGTGGGCGCAGGCGCGAGCCTTCGCCGCCCGCCATGACAACAGCCTTCATGCGCTGACTCCTCGCTGAGCGATACACGCGGCCGTCTGGAATACCCATCCGTTCCGCATTGGCCGGTCCAGCGGCTCCAACAGCATCCCGCCACCGGCATCCGTCGCCGCACGACGCGAGCATGCAAGCGCGCGAACAGGCAACGGGGCGAGCGAGCAACGGCGGGCCGAGCGGCGTATGACGGAAGGCGCGACACCTGGGTGCCGCGCCGGGGGGAATGGGCTACACGGCGCATCGTATCACCGCGTGGCAGCGCACCGCAAGGACGGAGAATAGGCGGCGGCAGCGAGCGTGTACCGCTGCTCATCGCACGCTAGAGTGGCAGCCGAGTAATCACATCTCGCCACTCGTCATGCGTGCTCAACTCCCAAATTTCAAGCACCGCGGCGATCGCTCTACCAAAACCAAGCTCCTGAGAGAGAAGCATTACCCCGGGACTGTGCTCACCGGTGGGGAGTTGGGCAAGAAAGCGGTAAAAATGGCCCGGCATCGTGCGCTTATCGTGCGATAGGAGGATACGATCGTGCATCGCAGCCCACGCGAGCACCTCAGGGTCTGGCCAATGCAGCGTTCCAGTCTCCGCCGCGGTAAGAATATCAATGTTAGGCTGGACGCGCCGCGGTCCAGCCACGACATTGTGATTGAAGTCTTCGTCGGCAACGAAGCGCGGCGGCCGGCCAGGCGCATCCGATTCTTGTCCTTGCGTGCCGTTGGTGCCCGTCATTGCGGCGGCGGCTCTGGCCAATCCTCACCGCGCTGTGCACGGTGCCTGGCAAGCCGTTTACGCATCTCATCGAAAAACTCGGGATGCTGTGACTCGGCGGTCGCCTGATGGGTGGCGAGGCGCCCCTCAGTCTCCCGAAAGTGTGCGTCTAACTCAGCTTCATGTTCGAGGTAATAGGTGATGGCACCATAGATCGCAACCAACGGTAGACTGGGGAAGGATTCCTGGATGCGCTCTGGTCCCCTGTCGTGCTTCCAGCTCGCGATGACACTATGAAGCGTGATCTGGCTATCACCGACGAAGTATTCCCCTTCGCGTCGTTGGACGTACGCTGCGATCACACTCATGCCGATACTCCCCCAGGTAATTCGAGGTAACTCGCGCTCGACATATTCCATCAGAGCGATCCGAGCGAGTTCCAAGTACCCGCAGTCTAACACATCAGCGCCGCACGAAAGGATCTTGCTTCACTGCGCTACTCCTGCCATACTCCGATCACCACGGCTAAGCCGCACTGAAACTCGCGGCGAGGTGCTTGTCTCCAGCTTCGCCCTCGCTTTCTCGCGTGCATGCTAGAATGTAGGCTGGCTGTACGGCACACTGCGTCGGAATGACCGGTTTTCCGAGCCGCGAGCCTATGACAACACCCACTGATCGAATGGCTTGAATCCGGTAATGCGGCAAAGGAAGACAGAGCAATATGGCGGATACCGCGAACCCCGAGCCACTCGCCCCCGCCGCATCCGCGGCCGGCGATATCCGCCTGATCCTGAATCCGCTAACCGGCGAGTACCTGGCGCAGTCGCCGGGGCGGATGTCGCGGCGCGAAGGCGCGCGGGACTGCCCCTTCTGCGCGGATTTGACCAGCGGACGCGTGCCGCCGGGCACGCGGGCGTGGCTGCGCCCTAATGACTTTCCCGCGCTGCGCCCGCCGGTGGGCGAGGCGGTGATCCTGATCTACAGCGCGGACCACACGCGCACGTTTGCCGATCTCGCGCCGGAAGAGGCCGAACTGGTCGTCGATCTCTGGCGCGACGTCTACGCCGACCTTGCCCCGCGCTATGCCTGTGTCATGTCGTGGGAGACCTGCGGCGCGGAGATCGGCCAGACGCAATATCATCCCCACGGCCAGACCTTCGGAGTCGCGGTGGTGCCGCCGGTGATCGCGCGCGAGCTGGCCAGCGCCGAGCAAGCCGCCGCGGCGGGCGCGGGCTGCCCCTTCTGTGGCGTGTTACGCGAGGAGGAGCGTGGGCCGCGTGTGGTGGCCGCTACGCCACACTGGCTGGCCTTCGTGCCCCCCTATGCGCGCTATCCCTACGAGGTGCATGTCTATGCCCGGCGGCATGTGCCCGCGATCGACGGGCTGGAACGCCAGGGTGCCGAAGCGCGCGAGCTGGCCGCGCTGCTGCCACGGATCGTGCGGGCGTACAATCGCGTCTACCAGGCGCCAATGCCCTATATGCTGGCTGTCCACCAGCTGGCCGACGCACGCTTCCATCTGCACCTCGAGCTGTTGCCGGTCGGGCGCGCGCCGGGCAAGCTCAAGTTCGCCGCCAGTAGCGAGAGCGCCTGGGGCTTCTGGATCAATGACTCCCTGCCGGAGATCAAGGCGGGCGAACTGCGCGAGGCGCTCGCGGCGGATGAGCGCGCGGGTGCGGGCGCGTGAGCCCAGACGCTTGTCCACGCCAGCGCCGCGGTTCGGTCTGGCGATTCGCTCGCCTGCTGGAAAATTGACATTGGCGGCATGGCGACGTATAATGGGATGATTCTTAAGGCCGCTGGTTCGTAGCGGGCTCGCTGTGCGAGCGCGCTACTTCTTTTCTGTCACATCTCTCGCGCGCTGGTGCGAAGGGTGCGTGGAACGGGCGGCAGGCGCATAGGCGCCCACACGTGTGACCCGATCGCGGGCTCACCGCGGTGGGCGGTTCCCTTCTCTGGGGCCCAGCGCATGGATCGTCGTGCGCCAGTTGGCTGTCTGGCGTGGAAAACGCCAGACAGCCAACCAGAGGTGCGGGCAGTGCCCCATCAGTGAGCGAGGAGTATGAAATGGCAACCAATGCAGCAAGCAACACACATGGTGGGCGCAACGGTCAGAAGGAACGCATCCCCCTGACGCCGGAAGGCTACGAGGCGCTGCGCACCGAGCTGGACCACTTGATCACCGTCCAGCGTCCGCAAGTTGCCGACTATATCCACGAAGCCAAAGAGGGCGGCGACATCAGCGAGAGCAGCGCCTATGAGGACGCGAAGAATCGCCAGGCGCTGCTCGAAGGGCGCATCAAGGAATTGCAGTATACGCTCGACAATGCCGAGATTTTGAGCGCGCCCACGCGCAAGGGCGGCAAACGCATCGTGGGTCTGGGAACCACCGTCGAGGTCGAAACCGATCGCGGCAGCCAGCGCGAGCTGAAACTGGTGAGCACCGTCGAAGCCAACTCGGCCGTCGGCAAGGTGTCTGACAAATCGCCGGTGGGCAGCGCCCTGATGGGCAAGACCGTTGGCGACCAGGTGGAAGTGAGCACACCAGGCGGCACGGTGACGTATACCATCCGCGCCATCCACTGAGTGCATCCGCCTCCCGGGACGCTATCACCGCGTAGGCGGCCCGCCGCTCCGAATTGGTCGGAGCGGCGGGCCTTTCGCTGCCCCCGTCAGTCCACCTTCGAGTGGATAGCGGGGGCGGGCCCACACACCGGGAATATCGTCGCCCCACGTACTGGCAGCGGACGTCGCGGCGCAGTCGCGGTGTGTGAACGCCACGGGAGCGCCATGCCGCCGTCCCGGTCGCCCCGAGGCAAATTTGCTCTTGACACCCTCGCATGCGCCACGCTATATTTAATCGTACGATCAATTAGTAGCGCATGAGGAGAGCACCATATGGCACGCAGACCCGCCCAGCCGGGGGTCGACCGCCGCCAGCAGATCCTCGAAGCCGCGCTCGACGTCTTCGCCGAACAGGGCTTTGAGGGGGCAACCACCAAAGAGATTGCCACCCGCGCCGATGTCACCACCGGCCTGATCTATTTTTACTTTCCTGGCAAAGAGGAACTCTTCTTCGCCGCCTTCCAGCATCAGGCGGGCCAGGTCTTCGACAAGCTGTCCGCCGTCTTCGAGGATGCGGCGTGCGAGCAGCCGCCCGAACTGGTGATTCGCCGGGTGCTTGGGCGCTTTGTCGAGCAGATGTCTAGCCCGCGCAGCCTCAGCCTGATCCGCATCATGATGCGCACCGTGGCGCAGGGTGAAGAGCCATTGAAGCGCCACCGTCCGCTGGAGGAGGCGCGCTGCCACATTCGCGAGCAGGCGCAGCGCACCGGCCTGATGTTCCGCCAGTATCTCGACGAGCAGATCGCGCGCGGGACGTTGCGTCCGGTGAACACCACGCTGGCCGCGCAGATCACGTTCAATGGCGCGATGCTCACCTTCGTACGCTGGCATGAGGGCGATCCCAATCTCGCGGCGCTCTCGCGCGAGGAGATGATTGACGCCCTGGTAGATATCTGCCTGCATGGGCTGCTGCTGCCATCCGCCACACCCGGCCAGGCGCGCGCGCGTGGTACGCCACCGCCCAGACGGCGCCAGCTCGAGTCCGCCACGCGTACCTGACCCTCGGTCTGTTCATCATCCAATCCCACGCGCACCCGCTCGCATCTTCCCCTAGTCCTACAGGAGTGCTTTCATGTCCAACGGCTCTAACGGCTCTTATCCCATCGTGCCTGCCACAGGTTCGATCGCCACCGGCACACCGCTGCCCGAGCGCATCCACTTGCGCGGCTGGGCGCTGGCCAGCGTGTTGGGCGGCCTGATGTTGACGCTGCTGCTCTCGGCGCTGGACCAGACGATCGTGGGCACGGCGCTGCCGCGCATCATCGGCGTGCTGCATGGCGCCGATCGCTATGTCTGGGTCGTCACAGCCTATCTGCTGGCCTCGACGACGGTGATCCCGATTGTGAGCAAGCTCTCCGACCAGTTCGGGCGCAAGTGGCTGCTCATCGGCGGCGTCATCGTCTTCCTGACGGGGTCGATCCTCTCGGGCGCGGCACAGACGATGGATCAGCTGATCTATTTCCGCGGTCTGCAGGGCATCGGCGGCGGCACCCTGATGGCCCTGGTCTTCACGCTGATCGGCGATATCTTCGCACCGGCCGAGCGCGCCAGGTGGCAGGGGCTGTTCGCCGGCGTCTTCGGGCTGGCCAGCGTGATCGGCCCGACACTGGGCGGCTACCTGACCGACCACGGCCCGCTGCTGACGGTGCTGGGCAACCATCTGGTGACCGATGATACCCGCTGGCGCTGGGTCTTCTATGTCAACATGCCGATTGGCACCCTGGCGCTGCTGGCGCTGCTGATCTGGCTGCCCAGTCACCTCTCGCTGCGCACCACCAATCTGCGCGGCTGGGCCGCGTTGCGCCGGGTGGATTTCCTGGGCGCGACGCTGGCCTCCGCGGCCACCATCTGTCTGCTGCTCGGCCTCACCTGGGGTGGCCACCAGCCGCCGAACGGCTATCCGTGGAACTCGACCCAGGTCGAGGGCCTGCTCATCGCTTCGGGCGCGCTCTTCATCGCCTTCTTCATCGTCGAGCGCCTGGTCAAAGAGCCGATTCTGCCGTTGGATCTGTTCAAGAATCAGGTGTTCGCGGTTGGCGCGTTGCTCTCGCTGACCATCGGCATGGCGCTGTTCGCCGTCGCCATCTACCTGCCGCTCTACATTCAGGGCGTGCTGGGGCAGACGGCAACCAACTCAGGCGCCGTCATCACGCCGCTGACGGTTTCGCTCGCCATTGGCGCGGTGCTCGTCGGCCTCATCGTCGCCCGCATCGGTCGCTATCAGGTGATCTCGATCCTGGGCGCCATTGTCCTGGCGGTGGGCGCCTTCCTGCTGACGCAGATGGACGCCAATACGACGTTGTTCACCGTGACACGCAACATGATCGTGATGGGCATCGGCCTGGGTATGCTGCAGCCAGTGCTGACGCTGGCCGTGCAGAACGCCATTCCGCGCAACCGACTGGGCGTGGGCACGGGCGCGGTCACCTACCTGCGCTCGATGGGTTCGACGCTGGGCGTCGCCATCCTGGGCGCGGTGGAGACCAACGTCTTCACCAGTGAGTTCGCCAAGCGCTTGCCCGCGGGCGCGTCCAGGGTGCCCTCCGCGCTGCTCACCCCGGATGTGATGGAGCACGTGCTTACCAGCCCGCAGGCCAAGCAGCAGATTATCAGCGCGGCCAGCCAGCAGGCGGCGGCGCAGGTCGCCGCGCTGGCCAATCAGTCAGCGCCCGCGGGGCCCCCGCCGCCCACGGTGGTGCTCCCGCCAGGGACGCCACCGCCCACGTTGCAGCAGATCATTGACCATGCGGTGACGGCGGTGTCCACGAAGATCCCGGCTGGTCCACAACACGATCAGATCGTCGCGCAGGTCTCGCAGCAGATTACGCAGCAGATGAATCAGATCATTGCCCATGAGGTGGCTTCTACCTCGCTGACCGTACCAGCGGGCCCACAACACGATCTGATCGTGGCCCATCTCACCCAGCAGATTACGCAACAAGCCGTGCAACAGGATCTGCCGACGGTGATCCAGCATGTGCTCGTTACTGTCTTTCAGCAGATGGCGACGCAGCAGGTGACGGATCTGTTCAATAGCATCTTCGAGGCGGCGCGCCTCGCGCTGGCCACTGCGATTCAACATTCGTTCTACGTCGGCCTGGGCGTGTGCGGCGTCGTGATTGTGCTGACGCTGTTCTTCAAGGATGTGCCGCTGCAGAAGCGCACCAAACCCGGTGAGGCGTCCGCCGCCAGCCCCACGATCGAGGAGGCGCCACTGCCGGTGCACATCGGCTAATCCCTGCCACTCGCGTACCCCGGGCCGCCCGCTGGAGCTCCAGCGGGCGGCCCGGGTGTGTGTCCGTACTGCCATTGTCCGAGTCGATGCCCAACAACGGGAAGGGCAAGCGCATGTGCACCACCTGGAGCGCCGCGGCTCTCGGGAGGTCCCCCGCTTGTTCTGAACTGGTCCGCGCTGAGGGTTGCGTCGCGCGGTGGCGAACGCGTATACTGCGCCAGCACTGGCGGCGCCTGGTGGCAGGCGGGCTGCGCGAAGG
>DASYGC010000119.1:0-1559 GCA_036000225.1 Ktedonobacterales bacterium
TACCACTCGGGGTACAGCGCGGGGTCGCGCAGGCGGAAGCCCGCTGAGAGATCAACCACACGCCGGCCATCGGCCAGCAACTGGGGCACGACCGCGACGGCGGCGTGATCGGGCAGCGCCACGAAGACCAGTTCGGCACGCTCCACACGCTCGGAGAGCGCTACGGTCACATCGGGCAGTTGCGGGAAGACCTCGCAGACGCGTTGGCCCTGCCCGCTGCGCGCCGTCACCTCGACCAGCGCGAAGGCTGGATGCGCGCGCAACAGCCGCAGCAACTCCACGCCGCCATAGCCGGTGCCGCTGAGCACCGCGGTGGTGATGTGACTGGCCCGATCCTCTGCTGTCATGCCTCCCATCCTGGTCCCTTCACCGCTGATGCGTGCGTGCTCGCGTGTTGCCCAGTCGCGCGGCCGCACTGAGCGAATTGCCCCGGCGATCCTCGGCAATCCTCTAGGTACAACGAGTGGGATGGCACGCGGCAACTGTTCTCACTGTTCTCAGGGTGGTCGTGGAGTAGGCAAGCGGTGGAGCGGTGGCTACGGCTGGCGTATTGCGATTTTACCGGTTGTGGTATGCTGACGGCCGTGCCGACCCCTCGAACCTGTACTCCCATCCGGCGGCTGAACCCTGACCGTTGGACAGATGCCAGCAGAAGGTATTGCTGTGATCCTCCCGAAAGCCCGCGACCCTCGCTTCATCACCCTCCGTCGCGGGGGGACGCTCACCGACGCCGACCATCAGCTGCTCGCCCTGTGGGCCGCAACGTGTGCGGAACACGTTCTGCCCCGGTTCGAGTCGGCGCAACCTTCAGACCCGCGCCCGCGCCAGGCGATCGCGCAGGCGCGGGCATGGGTGCGCGGCGAGATCACAATGTCTCAAGCGCGTGAGGCCGCGGGCGCCGCCAACGCGGCTGCTCGGGAGTTGACAGGCGCGGCCCGCCACGCCGCACATGCTGCCGGTCAAGCCGCGGCGGTGGCCCACGTCGCCGCGCACGAGCTCGGAGCGGCGGCCTACGCGATCAAGGCGGCGCGTGCGGCCGCTCCTGAAGGCGCGGGTGAGCGCGCCGGGCGGCTCGAGTGCCGATGGCAGCGTGAACAGCTGCCTGACGCGATCCGCGAGCTGGTCCTGGATGATCAGCGGTTGCGCAACGGCATCTGCTGGTCGGTGTTCGACTGCTGATCGGCCTGAGTGCCTGTCGGCACTGCCCAACCGGCGCGTCGAGCGGACGCCTCCCATTCAGCCATCCAGGCCAGCCAGCTAGCGATAGCCCACTTCAGTTGGGGGCAAGCCTGGATCCTGCACCTCGACGACATAGCGCCAGCCATCCGGGTGCGTTCCATCGATATCCGTCACGCCGTAGTTTCTGGCCAGGTCCGCGCTCGAGAGCACCCGACCGGCGTACTGACGACGTCCCGTGGGATCGGCCGCCAGCGCCACAATCCCCCGCGCCACATAGGTGGGCGTCTCCGAGATGCAGAAGTGCGGCTCGTGCACGAGCGCATCGCGCCAGTTCTCTTCCGTCACGCCAAAGTTCTCGAGCATCTGCTCCGAGCGCATCC
>DASYGC010000120.1:0-2622 GCA_036000225.1 Ktedonobacterales bacterium
CCCTGGTTGGAAGCGGGCGCCGAGGATGGATTGGCCGCGCGCGTGTATCGCGAGACGGAGGGGTTGCCCTTCTTCGTGGCGGAGTATCTGGCGGCCATCGGCAGCGGTGCTCTGGGCACAGAGGCGGCGGAGTGGAGTCCGCCCGGTGGGGTGCGCGATCTCTTGCGCTCGCGGCTGCTGGGCGTGAGCGATGCGGGCCTGCAACTGCTCGCGGCGGCGGCGGTGGTGGGGCGCTCGTTCGACTTCGAGACGTTGCGCGAGGTGAGTGGACGCAGCGAAGAGGAAACCATCGCCGGCCTGGAGGAGCTGATCGCGCAAGGGCTGATCCAGGAGATGCGCGACGGTGCGGCGCGGGGACATCTGGCCTACGACTTCAGCCATGAGAAGTTGCGGTCGCTGATCTACGATGAGGCCAGCCTGGCGCGGCGGAGGCTGTTGCACCGGCGCGCGGCGGAAGCATTGGCACGGCGCGCGGGGCGCGCGCACGGCGCGCTGCCCAGCCAGATCGCGCGGCACGAACTGCTGGCGGGCAACGAAGCCGCGGCGGCGGCGTCCTTCCGCGCGGCGGGCGAGCGGGCGCGGGACCTGTACGCGCATAGCGAGGCGCTGGACCACTTCCGCACTGCGCTGGGGTTGGGGTATCCCGACAGCGCCGGCCTGCACGAGGCCATCGGCGATGCGCTCACCGCCTTGGGCGAATATGGCGCCGCGCTCAGCAGCTACGCGACGGCCGCCGCGCATGGCGCGCCGGGGACGCTGGCCGGACTGGAGCACAAGCTGAGCACGGTCTACGCGCGACGGGGTGAGTGGGAGATGGCCGAGGCGCACATTCAGGCGGCGCTGGTGGCGCTGGATGCGGCGGGCGAGTCGGAGGTTATGGGTCGCGGTCAGGAGGATGGCGCGGCGGGCACGCGGGCGGCGGTCTACGCCGATTGGAGCCTGATCGTCCGCCACCAGGGGCGGCTCGATCAGGCGCAGGAGTTGGCGGAACAGGCGCTGGCGCTGGCGGAGGCGGGCCACGATGAACACGCCTTGGCCCAGGCGCACAACATGTTGGGGATACTGGCGACGGGGCGCCATGACCAGACCGCGGCACAGCGCCATCTGGAGCGCAGCCTGGAGCTGGCCGAACGCCTCGACGATGCGGGAGCGCGCGCGGCGGCGCTGAACAATCTGGCACTGGCGCGGAGCGCGGGGGGTGATGTCGCGCGTGCGCTGACGCTGACCGAAGAGGCGCTGCGACTGTGCGCGGCGCAGGGCGATCGCCACCACGAGGCAGCACTGCACAACAATCTGGCCGATCTGTTGCACGCGGCGGGCCGCGCGGACGAGGCGATGGAGCATCTCAAACAGGCGGTGAGCATCTTCGCGGAGATTGGCGTGGAAGCGGGGGATGTGCAGCCAGAAATCTGGAAGCTGGCGGAATGGTGAGCGCGGGTCCGATCAGATGGAAACGCGTGAGCCAGTGACCGCAGACGCGCTGCTTTATCGGGCGTCGGTCTCCAAAACCTTTGTGGCGACGGGCATCATCGTGGCGTTGCCACAACACTGATGTTGCGACCAGAAGATGGGATGGCCGTTGCGCTGCTGGCAAACAACGTCCCGGCCATCCAGCGAGCACCTCACCATGGGTGAGTCCAGGATCACCGCTCCGCCAGTGGCGCTGTCACCGACTCCGCGGCCAGTGCGGGCTGGCGCACATACTGCCAGATGGCAAACAGGATAAACGGCACCAGCATAAACATGCCACCGATGTTGTCGCCGAACGACGCCTTGTCACTGATTTCAAGAAAGACCCCCAGCACCTGGAACGCCAGCGCGAGCGTGGTCAGCACGACCGGCACGACGGAACGCCTGGTGCGACCCGACGTAAGGTACCACACGACCGCGAGCAGTCCAATCGCGAGCAGGCCGAGATCGTCGATTTTGTCAGCGAAATCGCCTTCCGGAATGGCATTGGCTCCCATGCTGAGCCCGATGAAGAAGAGAAAGGCGACGATCATCAGATTGTAACCACGGTTGAGGATCAGCCTGGGTGTCAGCGATGTCATGCGGATGTCCTCCTATAAAGGGATGATGGTCCACGGAGCGCGCTGTGCGCGGTTCGGCCAGCCATGTCGGGGGAAACCAGCGTTCTCCCTCGCTCCGTCATGTACAGGCTAGCACGGGTCCGTCTCGCAAGCGTTACGGCAGGCGTTACCGCGTGCTGAGATCAGGAATACAGCACCGACACGGTGCTCGACGAGGTGTAGTCGAAGGTGAACTCCAGGCTCCCATCGCGGCTGAATGACACCCCGTTGCAGGTAAAGGTTTCACCGTGGGTCAACTGATTGCTCGACACGCTTGTCTGATACGCGCCCTGATCGGTAAACAGCGTCACGTTGACACGGGCGACATCCCGCGGGCCCGCGGGCGGGGATAGTTCGGGGTCCATGATGGTCATGTGAACGGTGAGCTTGTTGGCGGATGCGGTATCCTGATCGCCGGGAGCACAACCCGCCACTAGCACCGCCAGGACCACGAGGATCATGCCGATGAGAAGCAGAAATCGCCTGTTCATTGCCACATGTCCCTCCTGAAACCGCTGGAGTCGTTACACGGGCCAGCGTCAATGCGACACAG
>DASYGC010000121.1:0-2174 GCA_036000225.1 Ktedonobacterales bacterium
GTCTCAATCCGCGGCCGAGCCTGATGAGATCGTACCGTTCCATCATCAGGCGCGCAAGCACCGGTGCTTTATCCACGGCTCGACCGCGTTACAATTCATCCCTGGCTCCCGCGACCGTTGCGGCCGCGGGGACGCGCCACATATAATCCCACCGAACCTGGATGGGAGGGATGACCGTGACGCAGCTGGCGCTCTACCTGCTCGGGCCACCGCGCCTGGAACGTGATGGGACCGCCGTTGCCATGGAGACGCGCAAGGCCACCGCGTTGCTCGCCTACCTGGCGATCAGCGGCCAGCGCCACACGCGCGACATGCTGGCGGCGCTGCTGTGGCCGGAGTACGACCAGGCGCATGCCCGCGCCACGCTGCGCCGCACGCTCTCCGCGCTCAAGGACGCGGTGGGCGACGAGCAGCTGGAGATCGAACGGGACACCATCGGCCTGGCAGCCACGGCCGGTGTGTGGATCGATGCCGTGGACTTCGAGCGCCTCGTCAGCGCCGGCGCAACCCATGGCCACTCCGCGACCGACATCTGTATGCGCTGCCAGGAGGAACTCACCCAGGCCGTGGCACTCTATCGCGGCGACTTTCTGGCGGGCTTCGCCCTGCGCGATAGCCTGAGCTTCGAGGACTGGCAGTTCTTCCAGCAACAGAGTCTGCGTCGCGAACTGGCTGCTGCGCTGGAACGGCTGACGCGCGGGCATGCCGGATTGGGCGAGTATGAGGCGGCGATCCTGTGCGCGCGCCGCTGGCTGGCGCTGGATCGCCTGCACGAGCCGGCCCATCGCTGGCTGATGCGGCTATACGCCTGGGTGGGCCAGCGCTCGGCCGCGCTGCACCAGTACCGCGAGTGCGCGCGGGTGCTCGACCAGGAATTGAGTGTGGCGCCGCTGGACGCGACCACCCATCTCTACGAGGGTATTCTCGAGAACCGGGTGCCCGTGCGCCCGCGGCCCCCCTTGCCGGCGCCAGGCATGTCTGGCGCTCCCAGCGCCACGGACGTATCCCCCCGCCAGGCGGAACCGGCGGGCGAAGCGGTGGGTGGGCCGGCATCCCAGGCGACCGCGCCAGACGGTGGCGCGGTGCCCGTGGCGACGCCGGGCGCGTATCCGTTGGTGGGCAGGGAGACGCAGTGGCAGGCGCTGCTGACGGCCTACGCCGCCGCGACGCCCGATGGGCATGTCGCCGTGCTGGAAGGCGAGGCCGGCATCGGCAAGACACGCCTGGCCGAGGAGTTGCTCGCGACCGCGCGCGAACGAGGCGCGCGCGCAATCGCGGTGCGCTGCTACGCCGGCGAGATCAACCTGGCCTACGGACCGGTTGTCGCGGCATTGCGGGCAGTGGCGGCACAAGAGCGCGCCCCGCGTGAAGCTGAGACGGCCTGGCTCGTGGAGGCCGCGCGCATCCTGCCGGAGCTGGCCGCGGGTTTGCCAGGGCTGCCCATACCGGCGCCGCTCGAATCGCCGGGCGCGCAGAACCGCTTCATGGAAGGCATCACGCGGGTGCTGTTGGGAGCGTGTGCGGGGACGGCGGCGGGGGTGTTGTTCTTCGACGATGCGCAGTGGGCCGACGGCGCGACGCTCGATCTACTCACCTATCTGGTGCACCGCCTGGCGCGGCACGCCGTGCTTTTGCTGCTCGCGTGGCGTGGCGGCGAGGTGCCCACCGAGCAGCGACTGCGCCACCTGTTGGGCGAGATTCAGCGCGTTGGCACCGCGACGGTGATCGCGCTGCCCCGGCTGGCGCCCGGCAGCGTGGCGGAACTGGTGCGCGCGGCGCCCTGGTTGGAAGCGGGCGCCGAGGATGGATTGGCCGCGCGCGTGTATCGCGAGACGGAGGGGTTGCCCTTCTTCGTGGCGGAGTATCTGGCGGCCATCGGCAGCGGCGCTCTGGGCACAGAGGCGGCGGAGTGGAGTCTGCCCGGTGGGGTGCGCGATCTCTTGCGCTCGCGGCTGTTGGGCGTGAGCGACGCGGGCCTGCAGCTGCTCACGGCGGCGGCAGTGGTGGGGCGCTCGTTCGACTTCGAGACATTGCGCGAGGTGAGTGGGCGCAGCGAAGAGGAGACCATCGCTGGGCTGGAGGAGCTGATCGCGCAAGGGCTAATTCAGGAGATGCGCGACGGTGCGGCGCGGGGGCGTCTGGTCTACGACTTCAGCCATGAGAAGTTGCGCTCG
>DASYGC010000122.1:0-3881 GCA_036000225.1 Ktedonobacterales bacterium
GTGCCCGCGTAGAGCCAGTACCAGGCGGAGTACTCGAAGGCGACGTAGGCCAGCGGGATCAGGCCGCAGAACACCCACGCGCCCGCGACGAACGCACGCGCCGGTCGGCGGGGCGGCAGTGTCAGCTCCAGTGCGACGAACGGCAGCAGTGCCGCGGTGTACCAGGGGAAAACATGGGGCGAGAACGCCAGCCAGAGGGCGATCAGCGCGAAGCTCGCCTGGATCGGCGTCAGGCGCACACCGCGCGGCACGCGCGCATCCCACGCGCGCCATCGCCGCGTACCACGGCGCGCCTGGCGCGTCAGCCAGCCACCAGCCTCCGTGGGCGCCACCTCCGACGTGGGCCGCACGCGTAGCCAGAAGACCACTCCCGCCCCGGCTGCCGCCCCCAACACGCCCAGCGCGCGCACCACATCGGGGGTCAGCCCCACGCGGAACCCCACGGCGCGAATCAGCAGCACCGCGCCGCCATAGCTGGTATCCAGTTCCGTCAGATAGGTGGAGAGAAAGCCGAAGGAGGCCAGCCCATCGTGGGCATAGGGCGCGTAGCCCACCACCAGCGTCGCCGCCAGCGTGCCCAGCAGCGCCCAGTCGCGCCGGCGCAGCAGTGCCACCACCAGCACTAGCGGATAGAACTTGATCAGCGTGGCAATGCCCAGCAATCCACCGATCAGCGCGCGTGAGCCGCGAAACGACAGCCCGTTGAGGAGCAGGATCAGCAGGATGAAGGCGATGGCCGCCGCGTCCACATGGCCGGAGAACGCGAACTCGATGACCGGCAGCGGCGCCCACAGGTAGATGAACGCGCGGCGCACATCGCGGCCATGGCGGCGTAGCAGCAGAGCCAGCAGTACCCCGGCGAGCAGATCGAAGAGCACCATCTCCGCCTTGATGGCCCACACATTCAACGGCGCCACGGCAAACGCCAGGTGATAGAGTAGCTGCGCGCCCGGCGGATAGATCGTCGGCACCGGCTTGAAAGGCACGTGCGGATAGAACGCGGGTGGGCGAATGGCGTTGAATCCGGGCCAGTTCGGCCCGTGCAGGTAGGGACTGAAACCGTGCGTGGTGAGCAGGGCATCCCAGACATAGCGGTAGGCATCGCGTGAGAGCACCGGCGGCAGCGGCAGCACGATCGCCCGAAAGAGCAGCGCCCCGCCCAGCAATACGCCCCACTCCACACGTCGCCACACCGCCGCAACCGGCGCCGGACCCCGCAGCAGCAGCCAGCAGGCTGCCGCGTACGGCACCGCCAGCGCCACCATCACCAGCGCGATCTGGCTGTTGATCCCACGTTGCGCCGCGGGCAGCAGCGGCCAGAGCGCCGCGTAGCCCACCACCGATAGCAGCGCGAGTGCCAGCAGTGCCAGGGGGCGCACGGCATCGTGCTGCCCGATCGTTCTGCCTCGAAGGCCCCAGGGGGACATCCTTGCGAGCGTGCTCTCCATAGGTGTGCGCCAACTCCTTGTTTTTCGCCCCCGCCGCCCGCGAGGTATTGTTGATTCACCTTCGCACGTCACATGCCGACGTATTCGCGCTGGCGTTTTCGAGCATAGGACACCGAAGTTGCGAGGGTGTGAAAGATATTACGGGGAGGTTGCGGCTGGCGCACTGGCCGGTCGTGTATTCGGGATAAGCCAGTACACGACCACAGGGAGGCAGACCCTGTCGCGAGTGGGGCAAGGAGCCGAGGAGGTCGGATGCGGCACGGCGTCATGGGTCGTCGTGACACGCCTACGGGGCGGTGTAGGCCACCACCTGCGGGTTTCCCTCGTCCGTATTCGCGGGGCTGAGCGGATTCGCGTTTGCCGAACTCGTGGTGGGGCCGCCGGCGGGGACGATCACCGTGTTGCCGGCAATGGCGAGCGGCGCGTTCGTTGATGTGGGCAGATTCTGGCGATAGACGATCGCGCCCGTGTCGCGGTTGAGGGCGATCAGGATCCCATGGTAGAGCGTGGTGAAGACGAGATCATTCGAGACAGTGGCGGCGCCCAGCGGCAGATCCGCCACCTTCGTGTCCCATTCGATCTGGCCCGTGGCGAGGTTGAGTGCTTCTACCTCTCCAGTCAAAGAGCCAGCTGAAACTGGGAGCACCTGCGTCAAACTCGTGAAGGTGGTCGGTAGGTCGCTCGTGACCACGTAGACGCTGGTACCGGCCAGAGC
Organism: Ktedonobacterales bacterium; assembly: GCA_036000225.1. Classification (GTDB taxonomy): domain Bacteria; phylum Chloroflexota; class Ktedonobacteria; order Ktedonobacterales; family JADMIN01; genus DASYGC01. Next base: position 2,164 of record DASYGC010000122.1, read on the forward strand.
CATATTGGTCAATACGCCGCCAAACGATCCCGGCAGAATGGTGTACGGCGCCTCCAGTGTGCTCGTGCCCGCCAGCGCCCGCGGAGAGTCATCATCGTGCCCGTTGTGTTGCCCGACGGGTGTCTTCCAGATCAACTTGCCGGTTTGGGCGTTCATCTCGTAGACGATGCCCATCTTGCCCGAGCCGATGACCACCGCGACGCCGTTGACGGTCGCCGCGATCGGCGAGGCCTGCATATCGTAGTCCTTGAAGTCGTCGGGCACGCCCTGGTAGTACCACCGCAGCTTGCCGGTCGCCGCGTCAAGGTTCACAGCGCTGTCGGTGTAGAGCTGTGCGGAGGGATACGCAATTGCCGAGGCGGCCGATTGATACGGATTGCCGATGCCGTAGGTCACCGATCCATCGCTGCTGACCAGTGGCGTCTCCCAGGCACCGCCCGTGCCAGTGCCAATGGCCTGGACGCCTGGGTCAGGGCTAAGCACCGTATTGAACGTCCAGAGCACCTCGCCGGTCGACGCGTTCAGCGCGAGCAGGATTCCGCCGCCGGACCCCGAGCCGTATTGGCTCGCAAGATAGACCCGCCCGCTTGCCACCTGTGGCTGGATGCCGAACGTCCCTTGACCTTTGCCGAGGAGATGGCTGTTGACCCAGATTGTCCGGCCGGTGGTGGCATTTAGCGCAAAGGCCGAGGTCGGGGAGGCTCCGTATACCGCTCCGTCAACGACGGCGACGCCATTCGGCCCTGGTCCACTCTGCTCCGGCGCATTGACCTTGTACTCCCACTTTAGTTTGCCGGACGTAAGCGCCAGGGCATAGACGTTCGAGTCGAGATCCTGAATATAGACCACTCCGTTCAACACGATCGGAGCCGCGGCGATGAAACCGTACGCCTGCACGCCGCACAGTGGCGCGCATGGAGCAGTTCCCGGCAGCGTGAACGTCCAGGCCTGCGCGAGCTTGGACACGTTGGCCGATGAGATCGTCGAATCCGCTGCGTCCCGCGTGTTCGCGAGGTCGCCGTTTGGATTCGGCCATGAGCCAGACGCTAGCGGCGCGGCGGCCGGCTTGCTGGTGCCGCACGCCGCCAGCAACACACTGGCCGTGAGCAGCAGAACGACCACCTTGAGGCCGGTGCGTCCAGTTGTGCTCGTTGTGAAGTGAGTCCACTGAGTGCGTTTCACAACTCCATTCCTTCCCAGACGTGGCCAGGACCCGTCGTGGAGAGCGTATGAGGTTGGGGCGGCCAGCTTGCCAGGCGGCCAGGACGCTCACACGGGCCGCCCACTCAAGGATAGCACACGCTACTTCCCAGGTTGCGAAACGCTCTCTTCGCCCCCTAAAGCTCCCTGGCTGCCGCCGCTGTGCGCCCCGACTCGCTGGCGCGGACCGGAGCGTACTACGCCCACTGTCCGCCTGCAACCGCTCCTCGAACCGCTCCTTCGCCCACTCGTGCTACCATATCTGCTGCTGTAGTACTATGGTAGACGCTATGGTAGACGACAGGGTCGTGCCAGCCGAGGAGTGCCTCCCATGGCTGACGCCGCTCTCCCAGCTACGCGTGGTGTCACCCATCGCAAGGTGTTGACGAATTCGAGTGACAGCTGCCACACCATCCGCTGGTGCCGCACCGGGGCGGGCTTCCTGACGGCAGTCGAGACACACCAGAATAGTGGAAAGGGATCACGGCATGACCACCACACGCCCGCTGCGCTTCGGC
>DASYGC010000123.1:0-3433 GCA_036000225.1 Ktedonobacterales bacterium
TGTCAGCAAGCTTACGTGGCATGTCACATCCTCACAGAGGAGCAATGCCGGTCTCCCCGCGCAGAGCATAGGTCGATGAAAGGCATCGAGGCAGCGCCGAAAGGACAGCCTGCGCGCTGCCCATTGGGACAGGATATGCCACGCTGACACCGCTGGTGGCATACAATATCCCTTGGGCACCGCGCAAGGCCAGCGGGAACATGATGAGAACTGGGCACAGAGTATGAGCGCTTCACGGATTACCTCCGCCGGCGAGGTAGGCGCGCTGGTCGCGGAGTTGCGCGCCTGGGGCATCACCTACCTCACCACCGGCGAGCCATTGCCCGAGCCCATCGCGCTCCTCCCCGTCGTGCTGCTCCAGCGCCTGGCCCGTTGCGACATTTCGCGCGTGCGCGATGCCACGATCGCGCTGCTGATCCTCCATCCCGCACTGGCCGAGGCGATACCCGGAGCCCTGGCGGACCTGGAGCCAGACAGCGCCGAGCAATTGGTGACGCTCGTGCTGGCCACCCTCTACCTGCAACGCCTCTGGCTGACCCGGCTCACCCTGGCGCTGGGCCACCCTCCCACGTTTCCCGAACAGCCTTTCGCCCCACTCTGGCAGACACGCGAGCTCCCCGCGCCCGCCGTCGAGTCTGGCTGGCTCGGACTGTACGCACTCGTCGCCCGCGAGCGCGTCCGCCGTGCGCTGCCGCTCAACTTCGCCGGCGACTGGCAGAACCAGATCGAGCACTTGCTGCGGCAAGAGTGGCCGCACCAGCGCGCCCACAGCGTGACCCTCGCCTTGCCGCGGCCGCAATCACCCACCGAGGGCGCCACGAGCAAGGAGTACCAGGCCATGAGCATGCGTCCACCGGTCGATCGCGCCAGCATCGAAGCCTTTCTCCGGCGGCTGGGCCAGCAGGTGCGCCAGCCAGGCCGGCTCTATCTGGTCGGCGGTGCGGAGCTGGTGTACCAGCAGGTCCGTGGGCCTGGTGCGACCACCCTCGATATTGACCTCTGGCTGGATGTGGTGGATGAGGACGAGGTACAGCGCGCCATTCAGCAATTGAAGATCACCCTGGAGGTGAATGTGGAACTGGCCTCACCTGGCGACTTCATCCCCTTGCCAGCCGCCTGGCAATCTCAGGCGCGATACGTCGGGCGCTATGGCCCGCTGGAAGTCTTCTGTTTCGACTACTACAGTCTTGCCCTGAGCAAGATCGAGCGCGGCAACGAGCGCGATCTGCAAGATGTGGAACTGCTGGCCCACCAGGGGCTGATCGCCCGCGATCAACTGGACGCCGCCTATCAGGAGATCCTGCCCCAGGTCGGCCATGGGCGCTACTTCAACCTCGACGCCACTCGCTTCGCCGCCCAATACGCCGCGGCGATGCGACGGGCGTGGGGCAACTGATTGAGAACTCGGTGATCCGCATACCGCCGTTTGACTGGCTCATTGATGTCATGCCGCGAATTATGTATGAGGGGAATCGCTCACAGCGGCTCTGCGCACGCGTGTTACTGTCCGCCTGACTCTCCGTTACTATCATATCAGGATTCTTTCCGCGCGCTGTCTTCCCTGGACGGTATCCATCCGCGTCGTAGGCGGCGGTATTCCTCTATCCTTCCGCGACGCTCCGGCAATCGAACCCCGTCCCGGTAAGCTCACCTGGTGTGGTGTGCGGTGGCGGCGAGTAAGTCCCGCTGCCTGTAGTTGATCGCATGTGAGATTGAGAGAGGGATCATGAACGGATCGGTCGCCACCCGCGGGCCACGGACACTTGTGAGAAATCGCTGGGCACAGGGCGCGTTGGCGCTGGCCTTGATCGCGGCGCTCGCGGTTGGTGGGGCGTTCGTGGTGCGTGGCACGCACGCTAGTCCCCCGACAGTGTGTCCCTTAGGCTGTTCGTTTACCAGCATCTCCGCCGCCGTGGCCGCCGCCGCCACGAACGCCATCGTTACCGTCGGCGCGGGCACCTATGGCCCGAGCACGGGCGACTCGCAGATCATCCTGACGCAGGGCATCACACTGCAGGGCATCGGCGGCCCCGTTCTCGACGAAACCACCGTCAACGAGACCCAAGGCGCCATCTGCACCGATTGCGGCGGCTCGCCAACCCCGCCGGCCGCGGGCAACATCACCATCGAGGGCTTCACCATCAACCACGGCGGCGGCTCCAGCGCCACGCCAGCGTTCCATCAGCAGATCTTGTTGAAGGGCCTGAGCGCCTCCAATGCCGTCACGATCACCAACAACACCTTCAAGAACACCCCCGATGTGAACTCTGGCACCGACGGACTCACCGCGATCTATGTCTACAAGTCCACTGGCGCCGTCACCACGATCAGCAACAATACCTTCAATGGTGTGTGGCAGGGGGCGCTGCTGGAGCTGTCCACTGGCGCCTCGACCATCACCGGCAACACGTTCACCGGCCTGGCGCCCAGCGCGCCCAACCCCGGCCACAACGACAACGGCCAGGCGATCCACGTGTCGGTCTACAACACGTTGACCGAGGCGCCCACCTCGATCACCAACAATACCTTCACCAACTACGGCGGCAATGCCATCACCACCAACTCCGGCCATTCCAGCCAGGGGAAGGGCACGCTACAGGGTGTGACCATCACCGGCAACACCTTCAATATGCTCACTCCCGTCAATCCCGACAGCGTGCTGGACCTCGGCTCCCCCACCGCGCCGGCTGATGGCCCGACCAGCAGCCTGACCGTCAGCAACAACACCTTCACCCTCCAGGGCCCCGTCGCGGGCGTCAACCTGCATGGCGATATCGTCAGCGGCACGATCAGTAACAACGTGATTCGCGGAGCCACGCCACAACCCGTGATCGGTCTGCTCATCGGCGGTCTGGACGCCGCAACGACCGTGCATATCACCGGCAATCTCTTGACGGGCTTCAATGGGGGCATCATCACCGATAGCCTCGCGAACACCACTGGTGTCAGCGCCAGCCAGAACTGCATCTATGCCAACACGACGGCGGCGAGCACCGGCACTGGTGGCAATCCGTTCATCGCCACCAACAACTGGTGGGGCGCGACCAACGGCCCTGGACCCAGCGGCTCGGGCAATCCGGTCAGCGGCAACGTCACCGTTACGCCCTTCCTGGCGACGGCGGCAGCCATCTGCTCGCCGGTGACGACCCTGGCCGTCGGCCAGCCCAGCGCCATCAGCGGCGGCGCCACCGATGTCTCGACCACCACCCCCATCACCCTGAGCAGCCTCGTCGCTCCGGCCACCGCCTCGACGATTGCCCACATCTTCTACCGCTTCTTCTTGCAGGCCACCACCCCGCCCGGCTTCACCTCGGTCGCCGGACACACCGCCAGCTTCATGCTCAGCGGCGCCAACGGCACCTACACGGTGCAGGACTACGCCGTGGATGCCGCCGGCAATGTGGAGGCGACGCACAGCACCACGCTGGTGCTG
>DASYGC010000124.1:0-1961 GCA_036000225.1 Ktedonobacterales bacterium
CGCCGCGCCCTATCTACATCTCAGCCTGACGTGGACGCTCGCCGCGCTCGTGCTCCTCTCGGCGCTGGTGCTGGCGGCGGTCGGCGCGGGTATCGGCCTCTGGCTGGGTCCATCGCTCGGCTGGGACGTACTCGGCACGACTGGATTCTTGCGTAATTCGGCGCCGATCGCGGCGCTGGCGGGGCTGCTCATTGGCGCGCTGCAGGCGATCGTCGCCGCGACGTTGCTAGGACAAATTGGCCTGCACCAGACGCCGCCGCCGCTCTGGCTCGGCATCATCGGCGCGCTGGCTGGAGCCGTGCGCGAGGAGATCATCTATCGCCTGGGTCTGATGACGTTGCTGGTCTGGCTCGGCGCGCGGCTCTTCCGCCAGGCCAAAGCCAGCGTCGCCATCATCTGGATCGCCAACCTCCTCACGGCGATCGTCTTTGGCGCGCAGCACCTCTCGTCTGATGGCGCGGTGGTCAGTGGGCAGGTCAGCCCCGTGGTCTTCACCGTGCTGGTCATCACCTACCATGCGGCGGCTGGGCTGGTCTTCGGCTGGCTCTACTGGCGGCGTGGGGTGCTCGCGGCGATGCTCGGCCACTTCGGCGCCGACCTCGCGATCACGCTGCTCAACCTGATTCCCGGCTTCATCGCCTGAGGGGCGACCCGCGCATCAGGGCCGGCAACTGAGGCAGGGCTGCGGCACGATCATGGTCTGTTCGCCGGCCCAGCCTACCAGTTCGGGCACGTGGAGCGAGCAGATCTTGGGGTGCGCATGCGTCATGACATGCGCATCGGGGTGGATCTGGTTGGCCTTGCGGCTCATAGTGCCACAGGTGGCGCGGTGGACCAGTGAGCTGCCGGAACTGGGGTCGGGGTTGAGCACATAGCCGGTAGGATTATGCTCGATCCACCAGAAGAATCCGGCGTCGTCGTCCAGGAAGCGTAGCAGCTGCGGCGGCACGCCCAGCGCCGTGCGCAGGGCATCGAGCCAGGCGACATCGGGCAGGCCATAGGCATCGATGAACAGACGTGATTGATAGGGCGCCTCCTCGGGGACGCCGGGGAAGGAGATGGTGATCGTCGTGCGGTTGTTGCTTGCCGCCACGTCGTGGTCGAGAATCGTCAGCGCGCGGAAAATCCACCAGACGCGCTCCATCCAAACGGCGCCGCGCGTGGCCGGTGTGTAGAGGCGAATGAGCACATCGCGCTGCCCGAGCGCCCTGACCAGATCCTCGGCGATGTCGTCGCCCGCGCGGGTGTCGAATGGCAGGAACCAGTGGTCCACCCTCCATGAGGTGAGTGCGGTATCCAATGTCGCGCACACGGCATTGTTCTCCGGCGCGTGACTGATGAATACGTTTCCATTCCCAAGCATGGGCAACACCTCCCGAACCACTTTCCACACGACACCCCAGACGCGCCTCCCACAATACCGGAAACGAAGGGTTTGCGCAAGTGCTCGCGTAGACGATGTGTGTTATCATGCCGACAAGCAATGCCCACCAAGCAGGAGTCAGAACGTGTTGCCGCATCGCATGCGCACAACTCGCCGCAGCCAGTGCCAGCAGCCGGACTCGAGGTCGGGTTAGCCGCGCGTGCTCGCTTTGACGCCGCAATGCCCGCCAGACCCGCGATGGTCCGGCGGGTTTTTGCCTGTCCTCGAACTGGGAGGAAGGTAAACGATGGACGTGGGATTCCTGCTGCGCGGTGCCGTGCTGGGCTTCGCGATTGCCGCGCCGGTTGGCCCGATCGGCGTGCTCTGCATCCGCCGCACGCTCGCCAACGGCCGCGTGAACGGGCTGGTGAGCGGGTTGGGCGCGGCCACCGCCGATGCATCGTATGGCGCGGTGGCGGCCTTTGGCCTGACGGCGATCTCATCGCTGCTGCTGAGCCAGCGCGTGTGGATCCACCTGATCGGCGCGATCTTCCTCGCCTACCTGGGCATCAGGACGCTGCTGGCGCGCCCGGCGCCG
>DASYGC010000125.1:0-1735 GCA_036000225.1 Ktedonobacterales bacterium
GCTCGCCGGACGGCCTTCTTCTATCGCGTGGCGAAGGACAATAAGCGCAATCAATTGCCAGATGTGGTCGCCTGACGCGCGCCATCGCGCGCTGCCAGCCGGTCAATCGCGCCGGTGAACGCGCGACCGCTTTGGTTCCAGCTATAGCCCCGCTCCACCAGCGCCCGGCCCGCCGCGCCAAGCCGCGCCCGCTCGCCATCGTCACGCAGCAAGCTGACAACCGCGTCCGCGAAGGGGCCAGGCGCATCCGCTACGAGCAGATGCTCGCCCGGCGTCACGTCCAGCCCCTCGCAGCCGAGCGACGTCGTGACCACCGCTTTCCCCATCGCCAGCGCCTCGAGAATCTTCAGCCGCGTGCCACCGCCAACCAGCAGCGGCGCGACCGCGACCGCGGCCTCCGCGAGATACGGTTGCGTCTCCGGAACGGAGCCTGTGACCGTCACACCAGGCAAGGCGGCCAGCCGGCTGAACGAGGCGGGCGGGCGGGCGCCCACCAGATACCACGTCGCCTCCGGCTCCTCCGCCCGTACTCGCGGCCAGATCGCGTCCGCAAAGTAGTGTGCGGCCTGTTCGTTGGGGTGGTAATCCATCGAGCCGGTAAATACCACGCGGCCTCGCGTCTCCCGCCGCTCCGGGTCAGGCGCGAACGCCTCGCAATCCACACCATTGGGCGTGACCACGACGCTGGCGTCCGGCAGCGCCTCCAGCAGCCGCAGCCGCTCGCGCTCGCTCGTCACCGAAACCAGATCAGCCCGCGCCAGCAGCCCAAGCTCCACCCGCTTCAACGCCGCGGATTCCAGCGTGTAGTGTAGGCGGCGTAACGTGGTCTTCGCCTGGGCCGCCGACCGCCCCATCAACTCGTATTCGAGGTTGTGCTCGTCTATCACCACGCACGGGCCATGCGGCAGCTGGTGATTGGCAAGTGTGGATGTCTGAAAGACCACCACATCGAACGGCTCTGAAGCCAGCAGCGCGCGGATCGCTCGCCCGGCCGCTGGTGGGCTGTTCCGCAGCGTCACGCTCGGCTGGCGCAGCGCGATGGACACCACCTGCAGAGCGCGCTTTACGATCTTGTGGGGCGCGCGTACGACATGGATCGCCGCCAGCCTGACACCCAGCGACGCAACCTTACGGGCCTCGCCTTCAGGGTCGTCGGAGACGATCAGCAGAGTCACGCGATACGCCTCGCAGAGCGCGCGCAGCAAATAGGCGTTGCGCTTAGGAAAGCCCGTCGTCAGCGCGGGCGCGTCACGGGTAACAACGAGCATATTCATCGGGTCGCGGTCCCCCGCATGGTTGCGGCTCTCATTGAACACCAGCCTCCAGCGCGTCGCGCATCGCCAGATACCAGGCATTGTTCATCGCGGCGGAGCCAACATGGTTCGGATGGATACCGTCGCCACCCAAATACGTATCCAGATGCCCGCTGGTGAGCGCATACAAGTCCGGGCCCGGGATCAAGTGATTCGACTGCGTCAGCAGATCAATCTGCGCGTTGAGCGCGCGCACTTCGGTGTCCACCTGTATCCCCCGCGAACCGGCGAGCCGCATCGCCGGGATGCGCGCCAGCACTGGCACATGTCCCGCCGTCTTGATCTGGTCAACCAAAGACTGCATATTGTTATGGAACGTGCTCGGAGACACCATCTGCAGCGCGTCGTTGGTTCCCCATCCCAGCAGCCAGTAGTGGATGTCAGGATTCAGCGCCAGCCATTCCTGGATGTGCATGACCGCG
>DASYGC010000126.1:0-3445 GCA_036000225.1 Ktedonobacterales bacterium
CGCCCAGGAAGGTGGGAACGACCGTCGGCAAACCTGGCGCGCCGGCCAGCGCACCCATTACCTCCAGGCAGGTCGCCTCCGCCACTGGATTCAGCCCATAGCCCGTCTTCCCCTCGACGGTGGTGGTGCCGTGAGCGGCAAAACTCGAGAGGCGCGCTCGGCCCAGGGCGAGCAGTTGGCCATGGCTGGCGGCGCGGGTCGCGCGCACGGTACTGAGAATGCCCCGGCCCTGGCGTGCCAGTTCCTCATAGGAGACACCCGCATGGCGCAGTTGAAACTCCTCGGCCCGGTCCCCGGCGAAGACAAAGTGCGTATGTGAATCCACGAAGCCAGGAAGCGCCGCGTGCCCACCCGCATCCACGATGCGCGCGCCGGTGCCATCCACCGCGCCCGCCAGCGCCGACTGTGGACCACACCACACGATGCGCCCGCCGCGCGCCGCCAGCGCCGCGCGCTCGATCACCCCCAGCCGTCCCGTGGCGCCAGTCACCCTTCCGGGGGCAAGCGTGACCAGCCGGCTCACACCGGTCACGATCAGGTCCGCCGTAAACCGCGTCGCCCTCGGCGCATTGGCCATCAGCGCACCTCCGCGTACCCACCACGCGGACGGGCGGCAGCTGAGAACGGCGATCGGGCGCGCATAGCATGGTTCCTTTCGCTCACTGGGTGCGGCTTCGGTGCCCGCCAGCGGCATCATTGTATGGAGCCAGGGCGCCCCCCGTCAACACACGAAACCCGCCAATCGCCCCGCCACTTGCCTGCACACCAGCGAATCAGTGTGGTACGGTGTCGAGACAAGATCGTGCTCATGCACACGTCGCGGCCCGCTGGCCTCCCGCGCGGCAGCGGCGTGGCGCCATCTACCGCCGTACAGCGACGACTATGCGACAGGCCTCGGCATCCACCAACATGGAGTCTCCAAGCAAAGGAAACGCACGATGAACCCAAATTCCTCTGGCGCGGGCGCTGTCGCCAACGTCAGCCCCAAAGAAGCTCAAGCGCGACAACAAGCTGGCGCCATCATTCTGGATGTGCGCGAGCCAGATGAGTGGGCCGACGGCCACATCGCGGGTGCCACCCATATCCCGCTGGGCAGTCTTGGCCAGCGCATTGCCGAGTTGGACCCATCACAGGAGATCATCGCCGTCTGCCACAGCGGCGTGCGTAGCACCTCTGCCGTCCGTGCGCTCCAGCGCATCGGGTTCACGCAGGTGAAAAACCTCGCCGGTGGGATGCTTGCCTGGGTGCAAGACCGCCTGCCGGTGAGCAAATAGGCGGTACTGGCATGGGCTCCGGACATCACCCTTCATCACCCGCGTCGCGCGGGGCGCACTATGCGTTGCCAGGCACGCACCGTCGCGGCGGCGCTAGCGCGCCACAGTTGGGGCGCGCTAGCGTGTGTCCACCATTTCCCACGTGGCTGCCAGGGGGGCGACCACGCGTCGGGCACCGCTACGTGGGTGGTGTTCCGCCGGTAGCGGGCAAAGAGGCGATCGAGTTCGGAGAGGCGCCCTTCGCTCATTTCGCGATCCTTTCTCAGGCGCGGGGTCGCTCGCCAGGGCTGCTAAACCCGCGCCTGCCCATGATACGCCAGTTCGGCATACACGCAGGTGAAAACTAGCAAGAGCGCCTGCACGCCCACTCCCAAATCCAGCGCCCGCAGCAGGGTCAGGATCGCGACGACGCCCAGCACCACCGCCAGATACACGTTGAGCAGCGCGCGCGCCGCGTGCACCTCGGTCATGCGCTCGAGTACCGACGACGCGCGGCGGCGCCCGCCGGTGACGATGCGCAGGACAATGTACCACGCGAGCCAGACCGCGACATAGATGCCGACAAATGCCAGGACGTGTGCGCCTGCTGGTAGCTTGTAGAACGCACTAAATGCGGTGTCTGGCCCGATGGCGTAGCGCTGCGCCACGTCCACCACCGCGTAGACCGGGGCCAGCGTCACGGTCGTGAGGAACGGCAGGCGCGGATCAAAACATCCCGCTCGCTCGCGCGGCGACCGCATGCCCGCCCCGATCTGGTCGTAGCGTCGGTCCATCGCTCGCATCCGGCGTCATCCTCCTCCGCGCTGGTGGTAGCCATTGCCACTCACCGGCGCGACACTCGTCGCCCGTGGCAGCGCACGAGCTAGTGGCGGCGCCAGTGCCTGTCGCCACCAGCGCGGTCGCCCATGACTCACCAGTTGCGCCACCAGCAGCCACTCCGGGCTTGGGGTCACCACCAGCCGCAGTTCCGGGTGCCTGGCAACATTCTCCTTCACGGTGAAATCGTCGGGCGCGGCCAGCGCCACCAGCCGGCGCGGACTGTCGGTGGTGATCGGGCGATAGAGCGGCGTGGCGCGCTCCAACAGCGCGCTCAACGGCACACGCTGCTCGTCGTCGCCATCTTCCCGTCCCAGGTGCAACGCGGGTACCACATTGACCAGTTCACCGGTGAGATAGGGGCCGCAGACCTCGGCTCCAAATGTGGCCGCCTGCTTGGCCAGTTGCGCACTCTCCAGGTCCAGCAGCCCCACATCCAGCGCCCGCAGGCGCTGGCGCAGCGCCGCCCCCAGTGCGGCGGCGCTCGCATGCCGCGCATCCAGTGGATCCTCGCCACGCCGTGCCTGCACGCGCTGATGGAACTGGCGCAGCCGCCCCGTCGGGAACCGGCTGCCACCCAGCACGAAGATATCGCGTCGCCCCTCTGGCCCGTATCCCAGCGACTCGTCCATCCGCGCGGCCTCAGCACTGAGTTCGGAAGCCGCCGCGCGCAGGCGCGCCTCGAACGCGGTGATGGCCGCCAGCCGCTGCTCCACCGTCTCGGTCAGGCGCGCGACCCCTTCGCGCCGCAGCCGGTCTTCGTAGCGCCCGCACTGCTCGGCCCACCAGCGTATGTAGGCCAGCACCAGCAGCCGCCGCACCCGGCTCACCCGTTCGGCTCGCCGCCGATAAATCACCGCCGTTGGCGCGCCTACCGCCAGCGCGAGCACAATGCCCACCAGGAGTACAGCCAGCGAGAGATGTCCCGCTCCAATCGGCCACACCGGCAGCCGTACCGGAATCCGTGGCCCCAGCGCCACCGCGGCGTAGCCCAGAAATGGCAGCAGCATCAGCAGGCCGACAACCACCGTGGGGATGGCAGGGAGCAAGCCATCCTCGGCGCCGAGGCGCTGCCCCAGCAACCGAATGAGCCGCTCCAGCCGATCAGGCATGATGGTAGGATCTTTGGTAGGATCTTCCGGCGCCACAACCGGAGTACTGGCCGTGTCCGCCGCGGCAGCCGCTGGCGACGGCGCGGCTTCTTCATCCTCGGGAGCCTCGGCGGCGGCATCGCGCGCGCCCACCGCTACACCGCTTGTGCTGCTGGGTAACGGCGCCGTTCTCGCACTGGCCGCGACCGCCACCGCACCCCACGCTCCGCCACCCGGCGGCGCGAGCGCGTCAGCCGGCGGGGG
>DASYGC010000127.1:0-1706 GCA_036000225.1 Ktedonobacterales bacterium
CAGGTGATGCGCGCCCATGCCGACGGCAAGCTCACCGCCGTGATGCAGATCGTGCCGGAGCACATGAAAGATGATCTCCTGTCGCGTGCTCGGGCCGAACATCTTGCGCTCCGCGTCGGTCAACATGGCTGGCTGGTTGAACACGTACCCGAGGTCGGCGACGGTCCAGCGGGCAAGGGTCCTCTCGATCATGCCCCACGTGGCCTCGAGTCCGGCGACCAGCTCAGCCGCCGAGTGCACCGACTGCCCCACCTCTTCCTCCTCCCAGTGCATGTAGGCGGCCACCTCCGGACTTCCCTCGTCCATCCACCCATGGAACCACCAGATGCGGTCGTTGAGGATGTGCTGGACGAGCATGCCGATGGGCCAGTGCGTGGGCGCCACGGGCAGGGCCAGTTGCTCGCGCGAGAGCGGCGCGACGGCCTTGAGCAGGTCACGCTGATAGCGATCCCAGCCCTGATAGACGGCGGCGAGTGAAAGCGCATGCTCGGTCATTGTGGTGGAACCTCCAAATACTAGCGATCCGCCGCTGTGACGGGTCACTGATGACTTCTCGTCGGGCCTGCGCGGAGCGGAAAGGTCGCTGCCCCCCGGTTACTTCAATGGGTTGGTCTATCCAGTGAGTGCGGAGCATCATAGTACGCGCGCAACACCAGTTCGGCGAAGAGGGCGTTGGCCCAGGCGAACCAGCCGCGGGTGTAGCGCGTGGGATCGTGGGGGTGGAAGCTCTCGTGCAGGTAGCCGGTGCCGCCGTCGGTGGCGCGCAGCGTCTGCAGCAGCTGGCCGATCTCGGGGCGTTGGGTGGCGGTCAGCGCCTGGGTGATGAGCGCCAGCGGCCAGACGTGCGGCGCGGGCGTGTGGGGGCTGCCGATGCCCGCGGCCAGTTCGCCCACGAAGTAGTACGGATTGGCCGAACTGAGCACAAAGCACCGCGTGTTCTGGTAAACAGCGTCGCTCGCCGGGCGGTAGCCGATCTCGGGGATGGCGAGCAGGCTGGGCGGATTGGCATCGTCCAGCAGCAGGGTGTGGCCCAGACCATCCACCTCGTAGGCATAGATGCGCCCGGCCGCGGGATGCTCGACCACGCCGTGACGCTCGATACCCGCCTCGATCCCCTCCGCCAGCGCGCGCGCGCGTTTGGCCCAGCGCGGCGCGCGATAGATCTTGGTGAAGGCGCGCGCCAGCGCGTTCAATTCGACGACGGCCAGCATCTGTGAGGGGATGTGGTAGTTGTAGACGCAGCCGTCGTCGCTGGGCCGGAAGGCGCCCCACAGCATGCCAGTGGGCGCGACCGGCGCGCTGGCGCTGGTATCGTGCTGGGACGCGTCAGCATCGGGACGGCGGAAGGCATACTTCGAGCGTGTGGCGTGGTCGCGCTCGACCTCGAAGGTGTGAATGATGGTGCCCAGCGCCGCGCGCACGTCCGGCTCGGCGTAGATCGCCAGGTCGTCGGTGGCAGAGACATAGAGCCGCAGCAGGCGTAGCTCCCAGCAGGGCGAATCTACTTCCCACTTGCGCTCCCACACGCCGCGGTGGTGCTCCGTCTCGTCGTGTGGATGCCCCCCGCGGCCGCGTGGCTCGCGGGTGAAGGCGTTGGCGTACGGGTCGCGCAGGAGGCAGCGCGCCTGGCGCAGCACCAGGCCGCGCACGACGCGGCGCAGCAGCACGTCGGAATCGCAGAAGCGCAGGTAGGGCAGCATCTGGCC
>DASYGC010000128.1:0-9086 GCA_036000225.1 Ktedonobacterales bacterium
ATCACGTGCTCCATGGCGGGCGCTTGCGCCGCGGCTTCGAGCGCGGTCTGCGCGAACGGCGCGAACGTCAGGATGGCGCGCGCGCCGCTATCGTTGAAGATATATTCCAGCTCGCCAGCCTTGTACAGCACATTCAGTGGCACCACGGTCGCGCCCGCCTTGAGAATGCCGTAATAGCCCTCGATGAAGATGGGGATGTTGTGGATGTAGAGCGCCACGCGGTCGCCCGGACGAATGCCCAAGCCAATGAGCGCGTTGGCCACCTGATCCGCGCGGCGGTTGAGTTCGGCGAAGCTGGTGTGCTGATCGCGGAAGATGATCGCCGTCTTCTCGGGCGTGCGGGTGGCCGTACGCGCGAGCATCTGACCCAGATCCATGGCGCTCCTCGTTTTCGTGCTCGGCGCGGCTCAACCGCGCGATTCAATCGGTACGCCGTCGCAGGCTCACATCAGAATGCCTGCCGGGCCCCCCGCGACATAGATGATCTGTCCGCTGACAAAGCTGGCATCGTCCGAGGCCAGGAACGCGATGACACTGGCGACCTCGCTGGGCTGGCCCACGCGCCGCAAGGGGATGCGCTGCGCACCCGCCGCCTTGAAGACCTCGGGATCGACACCCATCCGCCGCGCCGTCTCCTGCGTCATCGCCGTGTCGATGAACCCCGGCGCCACCGCGTTGACCGTAATGCCCAACGGGCCCAGCTCGATGGCCAGCGTGCGGGTCAACCCCTGGAGCGCCGCCTTGGCCGCTGAGTAGTTGACCTGCCCGCGATTGCCCAGCGCCGAGGTCGAAGAGAGGCTGATGATGCGACCGTACTTCTGCTCTACCATATACTTCTGCGCCGCCCGCGCGCACAAAAAGGCCCCGCGCAGGTGCACCGCGATGACCGTATCAAAGTCCGCGTCGCTCATTTTGAACAGCAGGTTATCGCGAACGACGCCGGCATTGTTGACGAGAATGTCGAGCCGGCCAAAGTGGCTGGCGGTCCGGTCCACGGCGGCCTGTACCGCCGCGCTATCCGCGACATCGCAGACCAGCGGTAACCCTTCAGACCCCTTGTCGGTCACCTGCTTCGCGGTCTCGGCCGTGCCCGCTTCGTCCAGGTCCACCAGCGCGACCCGCGCGCCCTCTTCCGCCAGGCGCAGCGCCGTCGCCGCGCCGATACCGCGGCCCGCCCCCGTCACCAGCGCGACCCGTCCATCCAATCTGCCCATATGTGCCCTCTACACCCGCTATACCCCGCTCGAACCTGGCCGCCGCAAACGGCCAGTAGCGCCGCGCTATGCCTCCGGCCAGCCGCGCGCTCAGCATAGGCGCGCGGCAACGGCTGTGTCAAGCCGTGTGCTAGAATGCCGGCGTAAAGTCGTGTCGCCACCCATTTCTCTCCAGTTTGCCTCGCACCAGCGCGTAGGAAACCAACGCCCATGAGTGTCCTCGCCACCCATGTCAAACCCGCGTCGCCCGAGTTCCAGGAGAACGCGGCGGCGATGCGCCAACTGCTGGACGAGTTCCACCGGCGCCAGGCCAGCGCGCGCGAAGGCGGCGGCGAGCGCGGCCAGCGCAAGTTCCGCGAGCGCGGCAAACTGCTGCCCCGCGAACGCGTCGAACTGCTGCTCGATCCCGGCGCGCCCTTCCTGGAGTTGAGCACGCTGGCTGCCTGGGAGATGTACGACAACGAGTCGCCTGGCGCATCGCAGATCAACGGCATTGGCGTGGTCAACGGCGTCGAGTGCCTAATCGCCGCCAACGACGCCACCGCCAAGGGGGGCGCCAGCTACCCGATGACCGTCAAGAAGAGCTTGCGCGCCCAGGAGATCGCCGCGCGCAACCGACTACCCTGCATCTATCTGGTGGAGTCGGCGGGCGCCAATCTGCTCTACCAGGCGGAACTCTTCGCCGACCTGGGCGGGCGCACGTTTGCCAACCAGGCGCGCATGTCCGCCGCGGGAATTCCGCAGATTGCCCTGGTATTCGGCAACTCAACTGCTGGCGGCGCCTACATCCCCGGCCTCTCTGACTACACGGTGCTGGTGCGCGGCCAGGCCAAGGTGTTCCTGGGCGGTCCGCCGCTGGTGCGCATGGCCACCGGCGAGGTGGTTGATGATGAGGCGTTGGGCGGCGCGCAGATGCACACGCGGGTGTCGGGGCTGGGCGACTATCTGGCCGAGGACGATGCCGATGCCATTCGCCTGGGCCGCGAGATCGTTGGCCGGCTCAACTGGTCCAAGACCATCCACGCGCGCCTGGCGCCGCCTGAGCCGCCACGCTACGATGCCGAGGAGTTGTTGGGCATTATTCCCACTGATCCTCGGCGCCCATTCGATATCCGCGAGGTGATCGCACGCCTGGTGGACGGCTCGCGCTTGAGCGAATTCAAGCCGGACTTCGGGCCAACGCTGGTCACCGGGCATGCGCACATCGCGGGCTTCCCCGTGGGTCTGCTCGGCAATAATGGGGTGCTGTTCTCCGATTCAGCGATGAAGGCGGCGCAGTTCATCCAGCTCTGCAACCAGTCGCGTACGCCGCTGATCTACCTGCAGAACATCACTGGCTTCATGGTGGGCCGTCAGTATGAAGCCGAGGGGATCATCAAGCATGGCGCCAAGATGGTGAACGCGGTGGCGAACTCCAGCGTGCCGCAGTTTACGGTGATTGTCGGGGGCAGTTACGGCGCTGGCAACTATGGCATGTGTGGCCGCACCTTCGATCCGACGCTGCTCTTCACCTGGCCCAACAGCCGCATCGCCGTGATGGGCGCCGAACAGGCGGCGGGCGTCCTGGCCATCGTGCAAGCGGACGCCGCCCGTGCGCGCGGCCAGGAACCCGACCAGGGACAGATCGAACTGTTGCGCCAGACGGTCCAGCAAAAATTCGACCAGGAAGCATCGGCGTATTACGCGACGGCGCGCCTGTGGGACGATGGCATCATTGACCCACGCGACACACGCATGGCGCTGAGTGTTGGCCTCGCGATGGCCTACAACCGCGACTTTGTCACCGAGGGGGCGCCGCGCTACGGCGTCTTTCGCATGTGAGGAGGTCCCCGCCAATGGGGCGCATCGCCGCGATCCAAACACCGCCCGTCTATCTGGATGCCATGGCCACCGCCCAACACGCTGCCGTGCGCATCGCTGAAGCGGCCGAGGCAGGCGCCTGGCTGGCGGTGCTGCCCGAGTCGTTCATTCCTGGCTATCCTGACTGGGTCTGGCGCGTTCCACCGCGGTCTTCCAGCCCCAGCGCCGAGCCGTTCCACACGTTGCAACGGCGCTTTGTCGCCAACGCCATCACGGTCCCCGGCCCGGAGACTGATGTCATCGCCGCCGCCTGTCGCGCCCATCAGATGATGGTGGCGGTCGGCGTCAGCGAGCGCCCAGCGCGTGCCGGCACGCTGTACAACACCCTCCTCTATTTCGGACCCGATGGCGCCATCCTCGGGCGTCACCGCAAGCTGGTACCTACGTTTGCCGAACGTCTCGTCTGGGGTCAGGGGGACGGCACGACGCTGCGCACCATCCAGACCGCGCATGGGATCGTCGGCGGTCTCATCTGCTGGGAAAACTACATGCCGCTGGCGCGTACCACGCTCTATGCCCAGGGCGAGCAGATTCATGTCGCGCCGACACAGGATGACGGCGAGCGCTGGCTGGCCACCGTGCGCCATATTGCCGTCGAGGGGCGCATGTGGGTGGTCAGCGTCGGCAGCTTCATGCGCGAGGGCGACCTGCCGCGCGATCTGGCCGCGTTGGGGGTGTATGAGCCAGGCAGCATCATCAATCCGGGCGATAGTGTGATCGTCGATCCGCTGGGGCATATCGTCGCGGGTCCGGCGCACGACCGCGACACCATCTTGTATGCCGACGCTGACCCCGCCGAGGCAGTGCTCGCCCGTGCCGGATTCGACGCGGTGGGACACTATGGTCGGGCAGATGTTTTTGACATGACGGTCAACGGCGTCGCCATCCCCCTGGAAATCGGCGATGGCGTGCCCATGGCGGCTATGGCGGAGCATACCTGGCAGGTGGCCGCGGCCACGCCAGCGGGTGACCGGAACACCAGGCATGTGAGTGAAGGCACGAAGGAGGGCTGAATGCGGGCCGTCAACCTCGCGGAAAAGTTCGCGCTGTTCCAGGAGTACTGGAGTCCGAAGATTGTTGGGGAACTCAACGACTCCTACGTGAAACTCGTCAAACTCAAGGGGGAGTTTGTGTGGCATCAACATGAGCATGAGGATGAGCTCTTTCTGGTGGTGAAGGGCACGCTACTCATCAAGCTGCGCGATCGTGACATCGTGCTGCGGGAAGGCGAGTTCACCATCATCCCAAGGGGCATCGAACACCTGCCGATCGCCGAGGAAGAGGCGCAGGTGCTGTTGCTGGAGCCGAAAGCGACGGTGAACACCGGAGACGCTCCCGGCGAGAGAACCGTAGCGATGCCCGAGCGGCTCTGAGGCCCGGCCGTCCGCCAATCAGCCAGAGGAGGCTTCTCCATGGATTTCACCAGCGAACATCAGATGTTTCGCCAGACCGTGCGCCGTTTCGTCGAAGAAGAGATCAATCCCCACGTCGATGAGTGGGAGGAAGCCGGCATCTTCCCCGCCCACGACCTGTTCATGAAGATGGGCGATCTGGGGCTGCTCGGCCTCACCTACCCCGAGGAATATGGCGGACTCGGTCTGGACTTCTCCTACACGCTCGTCCTCTGTGAGGAACTGGGCAAGGCAAATTGCAGCGCCGTGCCCATGGGCATCACCGTGCACACCGATATGTGCACCCCCGCGCTGGCGCAGTTCGGCTCGCACGAGCTCAAGCAACAGTTTCTCGAACCCAGCATCCGTGGCGAATATGTCGGCTGCATCGGCGTGAGCGAACCCGACGCCGGCTCCGATGTGGCGGCCATCCGCACCCGCGCCGTGGCCGATGGCGACGACTGGATCATTAACGGGCGCAAGCTCTACATTACCAACGGCACGCAGGCCGACTGGGTCTGTCTGCTCGCGCGCACCAGCGGTGACCGTGGCTATCGCGGCATGTCGCTGATCATCGTGCCGACCAAAACCCCCGGCTTCAGCGTCAGTCGCAAGCTGCGCAAGCTGGGCAACCACGCCAGCGACACCGCCGAGCTGATGCTCGACAATGTGCGCGTGCCACGCGCCAACACCATTGGCCCCGAGGGGCAGGGATTCATGCTGCAGATGCAACAATTCCAGCGCGAACGTCTGGTGGGCTCTATCCTGTCGTACAGCTCGAACGAGCGGATCGTGCGCGACACCATCGCCTACACCAGCCAGCGCCACGCGTTTGGTCAGCCGCTGATCCACAACCAGGTGATCCATTTCCGCCTGGCGGAACTGCTGACCGATGTCGAAATGCTGCGCCAGATGTGCTACCACTGCGCCGACCTGCTGGCCAGGGGCGAGGATATCACCCGCGAAGCCTCGATGGCCAAGCTCAAGGCCGGCCGCCTCTCGCGCGAGGTCACCGATAGCTGCCTGCAATTCTATGGCGGCATGGGCTACATAGAAGAGACGCCCATCTCGCGCGCCTATCGCGATGCGCGGCTGATGTCGATCGGCGGTGGTGCCGACGAGGTGATGCTTGGCATCATCGCCAAACTGGAGGGCATGCTCCCCGAAAAGCCAGGCCGGTAGCCGATGCTGCGTATCGGTTCCGCCGAGGGGTTCTACGGCGACGACGTGACCCGTGCGCTGCCCATGATCGAGGGGGGGCACGTGGATGTCGTGTGCTTCGAGGCGCTCTCCGAATTGACGCTGGCGATCTTGCGCCGCGACCAGCTGCGCGACCCCACGCGCGGCTACACCCGCGACATCGAGATCATCGCCGAGCGCATCCTGCCGCTGGCTCGCGCTCGTCACATCCCACTGATCACCAATGGTGGCGGCCTCAACCCGCTCGGCGCCGCCGCCGTGGTGCGCCGCGCCGCCGAGCGACACGGGCTGCGTGGGCTGAAGATCGCCACCGTCACCGGCGACGATCTGCTGCCCCGTCTGGGCGAGTTGCTAGCGTCCGGCGCGCCGCTGACCAACATCGAAACGGGCCAGCCGCTCGGGCTCGATGGCCCACCTGTCGTCGCCGCCAACGCCTACCTGGGCGCCTGGCCCATCGTGGAGGCGCTACGCCAGGAGGCGGATATCGTCATCACCGGGCGGGTCGCCGATCCATGCCTCTATCTGGCCCCACTCATCCACCACTTCGGCTGGCAGGCGGACGACTGGAACCGGCTGGCGGCAGGTGTGGTCTGCGGGCATCTGCTCGAATGTACCGGGCAGGTGGTGGGCGGCAATAGTCTGGCGCTGCTCGACGACATCGAGCCAGCGGCGCTGGCGTATCCCGGCTATCCCATCGCGGAGGTCGAGGAAGATGGCAGCTTCATCCTCACCAAAGTGCCCGCGACCCCTGGCCGGATCACCCAGGCGACCATCAAGGAGCAACTGCTCTATGAGATGCACGACCCGCGCGCCTATCTCACCCCCGATGTCAGCGCGGATATCACCACCTTGCGCCTGGCGGATGCCGGCCCCGACCGCGTGCGCGTCAGCGGCGTCTCGGGCCATTCGCGTACGGCGACGCTCAAAGTGAACATCGCGCGCATGGCGGGCTACAGCCGGGAACTGATCTTTACCCTGGGCTGGCCCCGCGCGTGGCAGAAGGAGGCACAATTGCGCGGCATGCTGGCCGCAGCCTGGGAGGGGCTGCCCATCACCCAGATTGAATACCAGCATCTGGGTCAGGATAGCCTCTACGGGTCGCTGGTGCCGCCGGCGGCAGATCCTATCGAGCTGATCGTGCGCGTCATGTTCACCGCCGCCGATGCGGATACGCTGAAGACGGCGGTCCGCCGCGCGATGGCGCTGGGACTCTCGGGGCCAGCCGGCATGGCCGTCTCGGGCACTACCGTCGGTGCCGAGCCGCGCGCGTTGCTTGGCCTGTGGCCGGCGCTGCTGGATCGCACATTGGTCGAGCCAGGTGTCACGGTGACCATCGTGGAATTGTCATACGCCAATCTTTCGTAGGTGGCGACGCTGCGCTACAGGTGTACGCTCTGGGTCCCGTTATGTCGTCCTGGCGTCCGGTGTACACCCGGCCCGCCAATCGCTACCTGGAGGAACTACCTATGCCACGCCTGTTCGATCTCGCCTATGGTCGCGCTGGCGATAAGGGCAACATCGTCAACGTCAGCGTCATCGCCCGCTCCTCCGAGGCCTACGCCATCCTCAAGGCGCGGGTGACCGCCGACCGTATCAAGCAGCACCTCGGCGCGCTGGTGCGCGGGCGGGTCGAACGCTACGAATTGGACAATATCGAGGCGCTCAACTTCGTGCTGTATGCGGCGCTCGACGGTGGCGCGACCAGCTCGCTGCGCCTGGATGGGCTGGGCAAGTCGCTAGCCGGCGCCGTGCTGTATATGCCGCTGCCGGAGTCGTGAGCATGTCAACGATCCACAAGGTGCTGATCGCCAATCGCGGCGAGATCGCCTGCCGCATCCTGCGCACCTGCCGGGCGCTGGGCATCGCCACCGTGGCCGTCTTTTCGGACGCGGACGCCAGCGCCAGGCATGTGCGCGAGGCGGACGAAGCCGTGCGCATCGGCGCCAGCGCACCAGCTGCCTCCTATCTCAATGTGGCGGCGTTGATCGAGGCGGCCGAGCGCACTGGCGCCGACGCGCTGCACCCCGGCTATGGCTTCCTGGCCGAGCACGCGCCGTTTGCCGCCGCCTGCCAGTCAGCGGGCGTGATCTTCATCGGCCCACCACCCGCCGTGATCGCCCAGATGGGCAGTAAGCGCACCGCGCGACAGATGATGGCCGCCGCCGGTGTGCCAGTGGTTCCGGGCTATGACGGTGAGGAGCAGTCGGACGAGCGCTTCAGAGCCGCCGCGCGTGAGATCGGCTATCCCGTGATGGTGAAAGCCGCGGCGGGTGGGGGTGGCAAAGGCATGCGTGTCGTGGCCAGCGCGCACGATCTGCCAGCCGCGCTGGCCGCCGCCCGGCGCGAGGCGCTGGCCGCCTTTGCCGACGACACGCTGCTGCTGGAGCGGGCGCTCGAAGAACCACGCCACATCGAATTTCAGATCTTTGGCGACGCACAGGGCCATCTACTGCACCTGGGTGAACGCGAGTGCACCATCCAGCGCCGCCACCAGAAGATCATCGAGGAGACCCCCTCGACGGCGCTGACACCCGAACTGCGCGCGCGCATGGCCGACGCGGCATTGCGCGTGGGCCGGCAGCTGGCCTACACCAACGCTGGCACGGTCGAGTTCATGCTCGACGCCGCCGGCAATTTCTACTTCCTGGAGGTCAACACCCGGCTGCAGGTGGAGCATCCCATTACCGAGTTAGTGACCGGCCTGGATCTGGTGGCCTGGCAGATTCTGGTAGCCGAAGGCCACCCCCTGCCGCTGACCCAGGACGCCATCCACCAGCGGGGGCACGCCATCGAGGTGCGCGTCTACGCCGAAGACCCCGCCAGCGGCTTCCTGCCGGCGACGGGCACCATCGCGCGCTGGGAGGAACCGGAAGGGGCGGGCATCCGCGTGGAGAGTGGCATTCTGAGCGGGGATGAGGTCACTCCCTACTACGATCCACTGCTTGCCAAGATCTGCGCCCATGGCGCCGAGCGCGGCGAAGCCTTGCGCTGCCTCGACTACGCGCTCGGCGCCACTACGCTGTTTGGCGTTCGCAACAACCTCGACTTCCTGCGCCGGGCGCTACGCCATCCCGCCCACGTGGCCGGTACCTTCAGCACGGCCTTCGTCGCGCGCCACAGCGCCGAGCTGCTCACACCCGTGGCGTCAGCCCCTGACCTTACCGCCGCCACGGTCGCGGTCGCCGTCTGGCGTCTGCTGGCCCTGCCCGCCGCGCACGACGGCGTCCTCTGGCGCAATAACCCGAACCGCCCGCACGCCGACCACTATGTGTCCATCCATCCGGTAGACGGCCAGGATGCCGCCAACACCGCGCGCGCCGACGGCACACCGACCAGCCTGGACGTGCGCCTCTGGACACTCCGCGCCGGGGTGCAGGGGGGTGCACTGACCGCTTCGGTCAGTCAGCCTGACGGTACTGAG
>DASYGC010000129.1:0-2853 GCA_036000225.1 Ktedonobacterales bacterium
CTGGGCTGATGAAGCGCGAGAGCGATTGCTCGAGCACCTCGTCGGGTCGAAACCCCAGCAGCGCATAGACCGCGTCATTGGTCAGCAAAATCTTACCCTGGAGATCGGAGACGAAGACCGGATCGGGCGCGTTTTTGATCAAGCTCTCGGCGTAGGCGCGCGCCTTGTCCAACTCACGCATATCCCGCAGGATGCCAATGGCGCCGATCACCTTGCCATCCGAATCGCGTAGCGCTGAGGCGTTCAAGCTGGTGGGAATCACCTCACCCGAGGAGGTGCGTGGATTGAGCAGCACGTTGCGCGTCACGCCGCGTTCGATGACCTCATCGAGCGCGGCCAGGAACTCGCGCGTCTCCTCTGGGCTGATGAAGCGCGAGAGCGATTGCTCGAGCACCTCGTCGGGTCGGAAGCCGAGTAATTGCGACACCGCATCGTTGGCCTGCAGAATCTTGCCTTCGAGATCGGAGACGAAGACCGGATCGGGCGCGTTGGCGATGATGATATCAGCATCGAGTGAGCCGTGGCTCTTGGCGGTTTGGATATTGCCATGAGGCGTACTGGCGGATTTCGCCGGCGTGATGCTGGCGGACTTTGGCAGAACTGTGTCAGGCATGAGGCTCCTCCGTGGTACAGGCCATACGTCACATTTTCGCGTGCCACGCTGCGGACCAATCCAGGCCAGGCCTGGCCGGCTCAGGCGGCATGCGAGCGGGCAGCTAGGGTCATGATAGGCATAGCAACGCGTATGCCAGAATGCGTCCTGGCGCGAACACGCGGTACCAGCATACCATCGCGCCACCGGCGCATGGCCCATCTAGCCCTGGATCGCGTACTTGATGCCGTCGCCGCGCTCCAGCCGCTCGAAGGTTGGCACCAGCTCCGCGAGCATGGCCGTGCCAGTGATGAGATCGCCCACTGGGACCTCGCCGCTGACAATGGCAGCGAGCGCGGCGGCGAAGTGACGCGGGGCGTAGTGGAACGTGCCGATGAGGGTGCGCTCGCCGTAGTGCAGCGCGTGGCTATCGAAAGTGACCGTGCTGCCGCCGGGGCAGCCGCCGAAGAGATCAACCCGCGCGCCGCGGCGCGCGGCCAGCACCGCCGTCTGCCAGACTTCGGGCCGTCCCACCGCCTCGATGACTACATCCGCCCCGCGTCCGTCATCCGTGTGCGCGCGAATGGCGGCAGCCTGGTCCTCGCTCGCGGGCGTCGCGCGCGCATCCAGCGCCACCTCCGCGCCCCAGCGGCGCGCGAGTGCCAGCCGCTCGGTGCCCCGCCCCGATAGGATGACCCGCGCGCCGCGCAGGCGCGCCGCCGCCAGTAGCAACAGCCCGAGCGGCCCGCTGCCCAGGATCGCCACCGTATCACCGTCCGCGACGCCGGCATCTTCGACCCCGTGCAACGCGCAGGCCAGCGGCTCGGTCAGCGCCGCCGCCGCGGCATCCACGCCCGCCGGCAGGGCGTACAGGTTGCGCGCGACAATGTGCGCCGGAATCAGCGCGTACTCCGCGTAGGCGCCGTTCCACAGCGCCAGCCGCTCGCACAAGCTCTCGCGCCCTCGCGCGCAAAAGAAGCACACGCCGCAGGGCGCGGAGTTGGCCGCCACCACGCGCATACCCGGTTGCCAGCGTTCGGCGCCCACGCCCGCCGCGACCACCTCGCCGGCATACTCGTGGCCAAAAGGCGCCGGTGGCGGCCCCAGCAGCACGGAATGCCCACGCCGGTATGCCTTCAGATCGGTGCCGCAGGTCGTCGCCACTAGCACGCGCACCAGCACCTCACCGGGTCCGGGGTGCGGCACGGCGACGCGCTCTATGCGCACATCGCGCGGCGCGTAGAAGCGCGCGGCGCGCGCCGTGGCGGGAATCGCGTTACGCATGCGGTCTCCTGTTCCTCGTGCTCCATCGCCATCATACCGCACCCAACAGCTTTACGGCCGCCAGGACCTGCCGCCCGCATTGGCGACTCATGCCACGTTTGGGTAGATAGCCCTCGTTACCCGTCGCGGCGCTCTGGGCCGTGGCAGTGGTCTTCATTCACATCACGTATCAGCGTACCTCGGCGCGGTCGCGGCTTGGTGCGGATCGTGAACGTATGGCGTACAGTGGCACAAGGGCGGGCGAAGCGCACCTCGTTCCACGGGGCAACGGAGGTTGAGCAATTGGGGATGGAGTACACCCTACGGCCAGCGACCAACGACGATTTCGAGTTCCTGTTGCGCCTGCGTGCCGCTGCCCTCGGGCCGTATGTGGCACACATCTGGGGATGGAATGACGACGATCAGCGGCAACGCTTCGCGCGCGCGTTCGACCCTGCTCACTACCAGATCGTCCACCAGAGGGAAGCGCTCGGCGGGGAAGCGCTCGGCGCCATCGAGGTGGAACAGCGCGAGCACGAAACCCATCTCGTCAACATTGCGCTGCTCCCCAGACATCAGGGAAAGGGAGTGGGAACCGCACTCATCCGCTCCGTGATCGCGCGTGCCGACGCCGATAACGTGCCGGTCACGCTGCAAGTCTTCAAAATCAATCCTGCGCGCCATCTCTATGAGCGCCTCGGCTTCGTCGTCACCGGCGAAACCGCGACGCACTACCAGATGCGTCGCCCGGTGAGTGGGAGGGACCAATGAGCGGAAGCTCGGACCAGATTGAGCGGCTGCTGCGGCAACTCGACACGGCGTGGGGAGCTTTCCAGGCGTCGTATGCCGGTTTGCCCGATGCGCAGCTGTTGGAGCCAGGCGTCATGGGCGACTGGTCGGTAAAGGATATCCTGGCGCACGTCACCACCTGGGAGCAAGAGGCGCTAAAGCATCTGCCACTCATCATCGAGGGTGGCAGGCCGCCACGCTATGCCAGC
>DASYGC010000130.1:0-3360 GCA_036000225.1 Ktedonobacterales bacterium
AAGCCTTCGTCGCAGCCCGCCTGGCGCGCCAGCGATTGCGTGGCGCCAGGGCCGGCCAGCGCAAAGACGCAGCGGTCGCGCAGGTTCAGGTCGTCGGCTTCAGCGATCAGGGCGGCGATGACCGGCAGCTGCCAATCGGGAGGCGCGAACGCGTTGTCGGCGGGCACAGAAGATGCGCCACATGGGATGGGAGCGGCGAGCCAGCCGAGCACCGCATCGGCATCATGCTGGGCCGCCTGCCGTAGCGCGGCGCCGATTGGGGTGTCAACGTGGGTCCAGCGCACCCACAACTCGGCGTAGGTCGACAGGCCGGCGAGCAGTTCGGCGGGCGGCTCGCCCGTCAGATGAACGCTCCCCGGCGCGGGAGGCACCAGGGTGAGTCCCGCCACCACCAACCGCCGGCCCAGCTGTTCGCGCAGTAACGCGTCGAGGTCCGCCGGAGCCAGTCTCAGGAGAGTCTCGTCCACAGGCGGCTCCTTGCGGGAAGCGCGGCATTCCAAACATGAGAGCACACTCCAGCGTACCACACGAGCCGAGGGGTAAACTGCCCTGTCACCTTTGGGCAGCTGCTGCGCTGTACTCAATGAGGGATGTCGATCGAAAGAGCGTTTTGTTAATCCCGCACGCGATCACTGAGGAGCGCGCATGGACGAGTGTGACCTGCTGGGACGGGAGCCGCCACTGCTCACGTCATTCACGGCCCTGGTGGAGCGCGAGCATCACGCGCTCTATGTTTTCCTGCGTGGTCTGGTGAATAACAGCGAGCAGGCGTATGACCTGATGCAGGATACCTTCCACGATGCCTGGCGCGCCGCCCTGGCAGGCACCGCGCCACTGGCGACCAGCGACGAAATGCGTCGCTGGCTGTTCCAGGCGGCGTACCACCGAGCCATCTCGGCGCTCCGGCGCCGCCGGCTGATCCGCTGGGAGTCGCTCGATCAGCTGGCGGGCCCCGAGGCCGTCTGGGGCACGGAAGCGGTTACATTTGAAGATCAGATCGCCGAAAGCGAGGCGTTGCGCGAAGCCCTGGCGCACCTCTCGCCCCAGGATAGCGCGTGCCTCTTGCTGCGGCTGGCGCACGGCTTCAGCGCGGCCGAGGTGGGGCAGATCATCGGTGCCACGCCCGACGTCGTGACCAAGCGCCTGTCGCGGGCAAAACAGCGCCTGCGGTCGGTCTATCTGCGCCAGAACACGCCAACGAAGGAGCTACGTCCATGAATGCGAACGGCAACGGCAACGACCAATCCGCGGCATCCGCCCACGGCCCCAACGCTCGCTGTGACGCCTTTGCCGCGGTGCTGCCCGTCCTCGATGAACTCGCCCTCGATCCACAAGAGGCGGCCCAGGCCCGCGCGCATCTGGCCAGTTGCGCCTTCTGTCAGGCTCAGGCCCACGCGTACGAGCGCATGGAATCCGCCGTGCACGCCTACCTGGCGCCTGAGGCGGTAGCACCGTACCGTGCGCAACCGGTGGTCGCCGATCTGCTGCGCGATCTGCCGCTCGCCGCCCCACCCGCGCGCGTTGGCGCTTCGACCAGCACATGCGCGCCCGAGCGTGGCGCGATGCCCGAAACGCCGGCGCGGATCCCACTTCTCACATCACCGCTGCCCGGCCGGCCGCGCCGGTTCTTCTCTGGCGTGGCGTCGCTGGCCGCCGTGCTGGTGATCGCGCTGCTCACCGCGGCGCTGCTTGCCGGCCATCAGCGCCAGGTGGGGCCAGGCATTCCGCATGTCACGCCTGGTCCGCCGCGCGGCTCCGATACCGAGCTGGCTGCCATCGCGATGGTCTCCCCGACGGAGGGCTGGGCGGTCGGGTCCGCACGGGCGGCGACCGATGCCAATGGCCAGGCGACACAGGTGCTCTTGATGCACTACACCCAGGGAAACTGGTCGCGCGCGAATGCGGCGATCAAAGGAGTCTTGCGCTCGATCTCCATGGCCTCGGCGACCGATGGCTGGGCGGTGGGCTATCAGGGCCTGATGCTGCACTACGACGGCCACAACTGGCGCCAGGTCTCTGGGCCGGGCCAGATGGATCTGTACCAGGTGCGGATGTTCTCGGCAACTAATGGCTTCGCGGTGGGCGCCTGGAATGGCGGCCCAGCGACCGGCATTCTGCATTATGACGGGCAAGCATGGACTACGCAGCCATTGCCCGCGCGTCTGGAGGCCGGCAGTCAGAACGCCGTCAGCCTCGAAGGGCTGGCGGTGGTGTCAGCGAACGAAGCCTGGGCGGTCGGCTCGCTCAGTCCAATCCAGCCGTCCCCCACCCCGATCGGCGGCAGTCCGACGCCACTATCGGTGTCATCGTATCCGACCACCCCACCAACCGCGCTCATCCTGCACTACACCGCTGGGCGGTGGGAGGTCTCGAATCTGTTGCCGGGCGCGGCGTTGTCGTCAGTGGCGGCAACCGGTGGCAACGAGGTATGGGCCGATGGGAGCACCGAAACGTTTACCTTCACCCAGGGCCAGCCCGGAACGGTGGACAATGCCTATCCGCTGCTGCTGCGCTATACTGGCGGCAAGTGGGCAGCGGTGTCCAACCAGGTGGCTGGCCAGCCCACGCAGTCCCAATCCCTGGGACCCATCGCCATGCTCTCGCCCACCGACGGTTGGATGGTGCGTGCCTCAGAGGCTTCCATGCTGCTACGCTATGACGGGTCCGTCTGGAACGAGGTCAGCGTGCCCAGTTTCCAGGATACCCGGGCGTATTTCTTCACCGACATCGCGCTGACGTCTCCCACGAGTGGCTGGGTCGTTGGCTACCGCCTCTCCGACCGCGCCCATGGTATCTCCGCTTCGAGCGGGTACGGCTACCAGCCAACCGTGACACCGATCATCCTGCGCTATCAACTGGGCGCATGGAGTGTCGTGGTCAGCTGATTGGTGGTGCGATCAGCGGCGGTGTGGATGGCCGGCATGTGGCGGCGAAGCTGAGTCCAGCGCGGCAAAGGGATGTGCCGCGCTGGACTTTTGCGTGTGCCAGCGCCAGCCACAGCAGTATGGGTGGCGGCGAGGCGCGGCGATGTGCCCCCACCCTCTCTGGTATACTGCTGGCAACGATGAATCATACTCAGTTCGGATGAAGGCCCACGCATAACGAGGCCGGAGCGTACACCCGTGCGCGACTACGCAGAGATAACGAGGCCGGAGCCCACACCTGTGCGCCACTACGAAATGCCACCGATCACCCGATCTTGGGATCATCACGCACTGAGTGCAGGCGAGAGGACGTAGAAACCAGGGATGATGAGAAGAGCCTGGGCCATCGTCGGCATCGTGATGCTGGCCGTTCTCGTGCTGGACACCGTGGCCGCTCTTGGCGTTCCACATATCGTCCAGGTGCGGATCAGCGGGA
>DASYGC010000131.1:0-2422 GCA_036000225.1 Ktedonobacterales bacterium
CGGCACGCATCGCTATCGAGTCTGCGGCGGGACGGCGCACCACCATCATCTCACCTGCACGCTCTGCCATCGCATCGTCGAGGTGCAGGTGTGCCTGCCACGCGACCAGTTCTCGAGCATCGCCAGCGACACCGATTTCGCAATTGACGGGCATTCCGTCGAGCTGTTCGGCCGCTGCGCGGCGTGCCGCGCCGAGCAGAGTGTGACACGCTAATGAGCGCCGCCTCCATACTCATCCCCCAATGAACTCCATACTCGTGCGGATAACAGCCAGGTGAGACACTCTGGTATGCTTCTGAGCAGCGGATCTAAGGCGCTGGCATACCAAAAGCGAGGTGGCCTGCTATGAGCCAGGCGTATGCGAGATCCCTGGCCGCGACCAGACCGGTGCGCTGGCGTTTCTGGGGTCTGCTGACGATTGCGCTGCTCATCGCGTTCGCGGCGCCAGCGGTGGCCCTCTGGCGGGCCAATGCCATGCCACTGCTCGCGCGGGCATGCTTGTGGCCTCAAGCACCACAGATTGGCCAGACAACGTGGCTCATCGTGACAGTGCCGAATCAGAGCGACCAGGCGGCTACGAATGGGCCGTGGGCGCGGGCGATAGTGGCATGGGATATGCCGGCGATGGCGATGGGCACGCGTGCGGTGGCTGTTCCCGGCTCCTCGCGCCGTGCGGGCGTCTTCGCCGCTCCGCTCACACTAACCATGATGGGGTCATGGTGGGCCCATGTCACACTCGAAACCCCTGGGCGTCCGGTGTGGCAGGTGGATCTGCGCTTCACGGTGCACCCTGGCGCGTTGCCCCCTGGTGCCGGACCAGCCCCGCCGACACTGAGCGCGGTCAGCGCCTGTACACCAAGCCAGGCCGCAGGCCAGCGACTGGAAGGGCCCTAACCCATGAGCATGCGCGCCGCCTCAGCCGCTCGTCTGGCGACCTGGCCTGCCCGTCTGTGGCGTGGGTCGTCCCAGGTCTCCATGTTTGAAAAGGTGATTGCCGCCAATAGCGCGATCATCCTGCTCGATACGCTGGCGGGATGGTGGGTCACCCAGCACAATCCGGAAACCTATCACTATCTGATCGATACGTCGTTCATCGCGCTGGCCGTGCTGCTGGGGCTGGCCATCAATTTCCTGCTGTTGCGCGCGGCATTCGCGCCGCTGCGCAAACTGCAGGCGACCATCCGCGCGGTGGAATTTGGTGACCTGGAAGCGCGGGTTGTGGCGGGCGAGCGCGATGCCGATGTCTTGATGCTGGCCCGCGCCTTCAATGCCATGCTGGATCGGCTGGCCCAGGCCCGCGACGACGTGGCGGGGCGCGTGCTGCGCGCGCAGGAAGACGAGCGGCGACGGCTCGCGCTAGAGCTGCACGACCAGACGGGCCAAAGCCTGACCGCCTTGAGTCTACACGCGCAGGCCATCGCCCAACGTCTGGCGGGCGAGCCGGGGGGCGCGGCCACGCAGGCGCGTCAACACGCCGAGCGCCTGGCGGGATTGGCGCAGCAGACGCTGGCGGAGGTCCAGGCGCTCGCCCGCCAGCTCCGACCAGCGATCCTGGACGATCTGGGGCTGGAGGCGGCTCTGCGCTGGCTGGCGGAAGATGCGCAGGAGCGGATGGGTTTACCGGTTCAGGTGCGCCTACGTGGGGAACTGACCAGCGAAGGATCCGCGCCGAACGCAGCGGGCGCCAACCTTCGTCGGGAGCCCCGCGCGGGAGATCTGGAAACCGCTATCTTCCGCATCGCCCAGGAGAGCCTGACCAATGCGGTGCGTCACGGACGAGCGCGTCACGTGCGTCTCGCGCTGGAGCAAGCTGAGCACTGCGTGACCCTCACCGTGGTAGACGATGGCCAGGGCTTCAATCCGCATGCGCCTGGCAACGCTCAGGGCGCTGGGCCGCTACGTGGGGGCGGTTTGGGCCTCGAGGGTATGCGCGAGCGGGCGCGGCTGGTGGGTGGCAGGCTGCAGGTGTGCTCGCGCCCCGGCTGGGGCAGCATGGTGCGCGTGATGGTGCCGTGCACCGGCGTGCCGGCTCCCCACGATCTTCTGACGGAGCCTGCCCGCGCAGCTGATTGAACATGGTTGGAACCACGTCACTGGGGGCGATCAGGTCGAGGGATATATGGCCACATCCACCGCTGACACCGTTCGTGTGCTGCTCGCCGACGATCACGACATCCTGCGCGATGGGCTGCGCGCCCTGCTGGAGATGGCGGGCGATATCCAGGTCGTCGGAGAGGCGCGCACGGGCCGCGAGGCGGTCGCGGAGACCATCCGTCTGCGGCCGCACGTGGTCCTCATGGACATCACGATGCCCGAACTGGACGGTGTGGAAGCCTGCCGGCGCATCCGTCAACAGGCGCCGGAGGTGCGCATCTTGTTTCTGACGATGCATGAGGCCGAGGAGTACTTTTTCCGCGCGCTG
>DASYGC010000132.1:0-7375 GCA_036000225.1 Ktedonobacterales bacterium
CTGGTTGGCGCTGAGAATTACGTTGCGATTGTTCGGCAGCAAAAGGACTTTCGAAGCGCTCACGCGCTCGCAAGCTTCTAGCAGGTCCTGGGTGCTAGGATTCATGGTCTGCCCGCCGGGGATGATCGAGGCGACGCCCAGGCTCTCGAATACGCGGGTCCAGCCCTCGCCAGCGGCGACCACCACCGTGGCGATGTCGCCCACCACTGGCTTGATAGCTGGAAGTATGGGCGTGGCGATGGGCGCCCCCGTCTCACCACGCGCCGGTGTGGCCGTCGCGCCGTTGGTGGCAAAGACGGCGGGGGGCGAGCCGCCATGCTCGCGGGCGCTCTCGGCGGCGTAGCGCAGGCTCTGCTCTTGCAAATTTTCGATGTTGATATCGGCCAGGCTACCCAGGCCGATGCCGTAATCGAGAATCGTACCCGGCGTCGGTGTGTGGGTGTGCACTTTCATCAGCTTGGTGTCGCCCGCCACCACCGTCGACCAGCCACCCATACGCGTGATGGTTTCGCGAATGGCGTCCAGGTTCAGGTTGTCGCCACGCAGCAGGAAGACGACCTCATAGCCGTACTCCTCCTCGATGGTGACACGTCCCATCTGGACCCCAGAGGTCTCGGCGTGCTCGCTGCGCGGCGCGAGTTGGAGTGACTCTCCACGCGCGTGGCGCCACATGCCTTCGAGAATCGTGGTCAGTCCTTGGCCCCCCGAGTCGACCACCCCCGACTCCTTGAGCTTGGGGAGCAGATCGGGCGTGCGGGCGACCGAGGCTCGCGCCGCGGCGACGATATCGCCGAGCAGCGAGGTCATATCCGCGCCCTTGGCGGCGCTGCGCTGCGCGGCCTCGGCGCTTTCGCGCACCACCGTCAGAATGGTCCCCTCCACCGGCTGGTTAACCGCGTGATAGGCCATCCGCGCGGCAACATTGAGGGCCGCGGCGAAGTCCGACGCCGTCAGCGTTTCCTTCTTGTCAATGCCATTGCTGAAGCCGCGCAGTATCTGCGATAGGATGACGCCGGAGTTTCCGCGCGCGCCCATCAGGGCGCCCCGCGAGAGCTTCTCGGCGATGATGCACGCGGCGGTGTCGCTGGCTTCGGCGATCTCTTTGACCGCCGCACGCATGGTGAGTGCCATGTTCGTGCCGGTGTCCCCATCAGGGACCGGAAACACATTGAGGGCGTTGATGGCGTCCCGCTGCTCCTCCAGCATCATATGGCCGGCCAGTATGGCACGCTTGAATTCCTGGCCATCGAAGACGCTGATCGCTTTAGGGCGCGCGCCACGCAGGCGCGACCAGAAGTTTCCAGTCATAGCTCTCGGGGATGGATGCTCCCCTTCACCCTCCGTTTAGCCTGATACCAGGCAGCATCGCCGATCCCGAACAACACGGCCGCCTCCCTGAGCTGCTGGTGGCCGGGCCCTGCCACTCTTGCGACTATGGCACACGTGCCCGTGCCGGTGCCAGTTCGTCAGAGTCAACCCTCCGCGCTGACCCGCAGTCCCTGCACATGTACATTGACCTCCACCACCGCCAGGCCCAGCGATTGCTCGACGGAGTAGCGCACGCCCTTGATGAGATTGTGCGCGATCTCCGAGA
This sequence comes from Ktedonobacterales bacterium, assembly GCA_036000225.1. GTDB lineage: Bacteria > Chloroflexota > Ktedonobacteria > Ktedonobacterales > JADMIN01 > DASYGC01. The sequence continues at coordinate 1,595 of DASYGC010000132.1, forward strand.
TGCGCAAGCCGTGCTCCAGCACGACATACACGTCGATGGCGATGTGATCGCTCACAAAGCGGACATCGATGCCCCGTCGGTAATGTTCCGGCGTGAGCAGTTCCAACATGCCAAAGCGCGGCCGGCGCGCGGCGATACCCACCACACCGTAGCATTCCGTAACGGCCCGGCCCGCCAGCGTGGCAATGGCCCCAGCGGACACCTCGATCTTGCCGCGCCGCGCTGGGCGTTCATTCCGCTCCGCCGCGACTGGCAGCGACGGTCGTGCGATACTTGTCTGCGTATTCATGAGACAGCCTATCTTCTGTGCGCAGCAGCGATGCTCAGCATTTCTTGCGCGGTTGGGGTGCCCGTGTTATACTCGTGGGGTGCCATCCTCCAGGACGGCATCCACCAGTATGAGTTGTTGTCCACGGTGAAGCCAGCGGCTCGCGAGGTCGAATCCCGTTCCACAATGCCACAGGTCGAGCAACTCAGCCCGTGAGCAGCATAGCAGCATGGCGCGGGGATTACAAGGTGACGATCACTTCCAGAGTGAAATCGGGGCGTTTCGCCTCATGTTTGGGCAAAGGGGTTGCGCGACATGCATGGTCGCTGTGATGTGTGCCGGCGCACACCAGGCTATGGAAGCAAGGTAAGTCATTCCAACCGGCACACCAATCGCCGGTTTGTGGTCAATGTTCAGCATCGTCACATCCAGATCGACGGGGTGTGGCGCAATGTGTACGTATGCACACGCTGCCTGCGCACGATGGTGAAGGTCCCCAAAGACCGTTCCGTCAAGAAACACGCAAGCCACGTTTCGTGATGGCGCTCACCTGCCCTGAGCCGGGTCCTCACCGACCCGGCTCGTTTGCTGTCTCTGGCCATCTTCGCGCGTGCGCAACTGGCCACAGGCCGCGGCAATGTCGTCGCCGCGCTCGGCGCGCACACTGTTGCTGATACCCTCCTGCCACAGCATCTCGCGGAACGCGCGAATCGCGGCGCCTGAGGGCGGGCGATACTCGGCGGCAGTCGCATTCACGGGGATCAGATTGACGTGGCACAACTGGCGCAGAGGCGCCAGCAACCTGCCCAGTTCGCGCGCATGCTCCGGCGCGTCGTTGAGACCCGCCAGCAACACGTACTCGAATGTCACCTGCCGGTTGGTGTGCGCCGTATAGACCTGGCACGCCGCCAGCACCTCTTCGATGGGATACTTGCGCGTTACCGGCATGGTGCGCAGTCGCATCGCATTGGTCGGCGCATGCAGCGAGATCGCCAGGTTGATCTGCAGCGGCTCCCGTGCCAACCGTAAGATGCCCGGCACCAGTCCCACCGTTGAGAGGGTGATGTGGCGCGCGCCCAGGTTGAAGCCGGTCGGCGCGGTAAGAATCCGCACCGCGCGCAGCACATTGTCATAATTGTGCAGCGGCTCGCCCATGCCCATCAGCACGACATTGGTGATGTGATCCAGCACCTGGCCATCAGGTGCGACCCATGGTTCGGCGCGCAGCGCGCGCGCGAAGTAGAGCACCTGGCCAGCGATCTCACCCGCGCTCAGGTGGCGCTCGAAGCCCATCTGCCCGGTCGCGCAGAAGGTGCAGCCGTATGCGCACCCCGCCTGCGTCGAGATACATACGCTGGCGCGGGCACGTCCCTCGCGGCTGGCGGGGTAGAGCATGAGCACGGTCTCGATCAGCCGGCCATCGCTCAGCACCAGCAACGCCTTGCGCGTGCGCCCATCGCGCGCGACGAGCTCGCGGCGCGCGGTTGGGCCCGCGATGGTTGCCTCGCGCGTCAACCGCTCGCGCAGGCCAAGCGGCAGATTGGTCATCGCGGCGAAGTCACCGGCGAGTGACTGGTAGATCCATCCCACTACCTGCCGCGCGCGAAAGGCAGGCTGCCCGCGCTCGCGCAGCCAGGCTTCCAGTTCGTCGGGGAGCAGGCCAAGCAGGTCGGTGCGCGATGCCAGGCTGGTGGACGCGGTGGACGCGGTGGACGCGGTGGACGCGGTGGACGCTTCGGAATCGAGCATAATGAGTGGTACGTGACACTTTCTGTTGGGCGAAATTGACGGCGGCTTAGCACACGGAGCGCTCAAGCTCCTGGGTCGGCAGGTCGCGCCTCGCCGGCGTCGCGCGGCTCAACCGCATCTGGCTCAGCCAGTTCCGCCGCGATCGCACTCGGTGCGCCAACAACCGGCGCGATGCTACTCGCCTCGGGCGCGCCCAGTCGCGCGCCGACGATAGCGGGATGCCCACGCAGGAACTCGGCGGCTGGCAGAGCGCGCTTGCCCTCCAATTGTAACACCTCCAGCGACAGGGCTTCCTCTCCGCAGGCACAGGCGAGCAGCGTTTCACCATCAGCGGTCCGAGCGAGGTAGAGGGTGCCCGGCTCGCCCGGCGTGTCGTCATCCGCCGGGACCAGCACGCTGGCCCGTGACACTTTGATCAGGTGACCCTGCCAATTGGTGAAGGCGCCGGGCGCCGGCGTGTACGCGCGGATATGGCGCATGAGCTCGCTGGCCGGCAAGTCCCAGTCCAAGTGGCCATCAGCCTTGCGCAGCAAGTGCGTGTTGGTCGCGCGGGTGGCGTCCTGGGCTGTTGGAACAATACTTTGCGCCAACCATAGTGGCAGCGTCTCGATCAGCAGCTCGCCGCCAAGTGTGGCCAGACGCGCAGTCAGTTCGCCAGCGGATTCGTGGGGAGCAATCGGCAGTGCGCGTTGCGCGAGGATGGGACCGGTGTCCAGTCCCGCATCCATCAGCATGATGCTGATGCCGGTCTGCGCGTCGCCCGCCAGAATGGCCGCCGCGACAGGCGAGGCGCCCCGATGCCGCGGCAGCAATGACGCATGGACGTTGAGGCAGCCATGTCGCGGCAGGCTGAGTACCTCGGGCGGCAGCAACTGGCCGAAGGCCGACACCACAATGAGGTCGGGCGCCAGCTGGCGCAGTTGATCGAGTGCCGCGGGACGCCTCAGTGGTCCCGGTTGCAGCACGGGGATGCCGCAGGTAGCAGCGAACTGCTTGACTGGCGACTCCGCCAGCGCGCGCCCACGCCCGGCTGGCTTGTCGGGGCGGGTGACCACCCCAACAATATCTAACCCTGCCAACCATAGGCGCCCCGGTGCCGCATGGCCGCAGAGCGCTTCGAGCGCGGGCACCGCGAAATGGGGGGTGCCCATGAAGACCACACGCACGCGAGCCCTCCGTTCACCGAGTCCCGCCGCCGTGCGAGAGGGACAGTCGCATCTCGAGGTTATGGTCTGCCCCAGGTGTGCTGGCCGACGATATTGCGGCCGCACGTATCACCTGCTCGGGGTTCAGGCTGGTCATCGCTTGCCGCCTTTCTGAACACTACGCGAACACGCGCGGACCTCCCTCATGACTCCCACCGCATCGCGGGACGTGAGGGAGGTCCACCCGATGGCCCACGAGCTAGCGACTTACGATGCGCACCCGCCGGTTTGGCTCCTTCCCACGTGAACGCGACGTCAGGTTATAGCGCTCGGCCAGCTGATGCTGCATCCGCCGTACATATGAATTCTGCGGCCCCAATTCCACCTGACCGCCACCCGCCGTCAGCACTCGATTGATCGCGTCTTCGGCCTCCAGCAGGGCGTCACGTGCGGCATCGTGCTGGTTCGCACCGGCCACCGCCTGTCCCGGTCGCCCCAGCTCGAAGAGATGCGCCAGGGCTTCGGCCATCTGCTCGATGGTGTTGTTCTTCAGCACATAGATCGGCTTGCGGTCACTCTCGGCGGGACGCAACCGCTCTGGTTGACGCTGATAGAAATTCTTGAGCGCGATCACCGCGTCAGCGTGTGGGAGATCGTGGCTGATCTCTACGGGTACTCGCAACTGTCGTGCCGATTGTTCCAACCGATCGCGACTGATGCCAAAGGGATAAATACGAATTGTCCGCGGTCCCCTCTGCCTCTGGACCCCCTCTCCGCGCCGGAGTGGGGGTAGGGGGAGTGGTGCTCCAGTGGTACCCGTGGCCTGCTCGTCGCTGTCAACGATCTCCTCGTGTGCCAGCGCGCCGGGATCCTCCGATTGCGCGTACGGGGGTAGGCTCCGCGTCTCGTTATCCGCATGCGCATACCCGTAGCGGCCCGCCGCTGGCCCGTGTATCGCCGCGCCGCGCCGCCGTGGCACAGCGCCGGAGAACGATCCGTTGCCCCGTCCTTCGCCGTCGAAGTAGCCGAAATCGCCGTAATCGTAGGGGTGTCCGGTGGACGCCCGATCTCCTGGCCGCAGGCCACCACCGCCCCACGCCGGCGCCTCGATCGGCTCGACGACGATCAGCTTCGACGTGACATTGCCCGCTTCGTCGCGCTCGCGCAGTTCAGCGGTGGGCGGATGCCCGCGCAAAATGTCGTCCACGGCGGCGGCGACGTCGTGATGGATGATGACCCGACGCCAGCTCTCCTGCTCGACGAGGACATCGAAGGTAGGCGGCGCCTTGCGTTCGAGCACCGTCTTCTGCGTACCCCGCCGCCGCGCCTCCTCATCGCCCAGCGTCACGCTGCCAATGCCCCCCACCAGATCGGACAGCGTCGGGTTGACCAGCAGATTGTCCAGCGTGCGCCCATGCGCCGTACCCACCAACTGCACCCCCCGCTCGGCAATCGTGCGCGCGGCCTGCGCCTCCAACTCGGTGCCGATCTCGTCAATGACCACCACCTCGGGCATGTGGTTCTCGACCGCCTCGATCATCACCTGGTGCTGCGCCGCCGTGCGTGCCACCTGCATGCGCCGGGCACGCCCGATGCCCGGATGGGGGATGTCGCCATCGCCAGCGATCTCGTTGGAGGTATCCACCACCACCACCCGCTTGTCCAGTTCATCGGCCAGCACGCGCGCCGCTTCGCGCAGCAACGTGGTCTTACCCACTCCCGGCCGGCCCAGGATCAGGATCGAGCGGCCCTGCTCGACGACATCGCGAATCAGCGCGACGGTGCCGCGCACCGCACGGCCCACGCGACAGGTGAGGCCGACGACCTGCCCCCGGCGGTTGCGCAGCGCGCTGATGCGGTGCAAGGTGCCGCCGATACCCGCGCGGTTGTCATCGCCAAAGGTGCCGATGCGCGCGGTCACATACGCCAGATCCTCCTCGCTCACCACCTGCTCGCTCAGATCCACCGCGCGACCGACATAGCGTGCTTCGGGGAGGCGTCCCAGATCCAGAATGATCTCGAGCAGGTCATCGCTGCTGGTGGGGGGCAGTTGCTCGCGGATGCGAGGTGGCAGCGCGGCCAACAGCAATTCGAGGTCGTCGGTGACGACGATCTCATCGGCGTTTGGTCCGGTTACTTGTATAGCATGCGCATCGGTCGTGCCGAGAGAACTGGTAATCGGAACAATCGGCTGATCTGACATGGACCTCACCATCAGGGGAATCGATCGGTCGTGGTGCCACAACAGGCCACAACGCGGAGGGCACAACGCAGGGCCAGAACCGAGCACTGCCACAAGCTGCCACACAAAACACCGAGGGCAGGAAGGGCGAGCCGATGCTCCATCCCTTCCCGCCCTCAGCGGACGTTCCATCACACAGCGGACGGAAACCGCCCGCATACCACACTCGTGTTTGCCTCAATTTTGCCGAACGAGAACAATGATCCGTGAAGACACCAGACAGGCTGGCAGAGAAGCCAAGCCGTACGACCATTAGGAACGGTAGGCTAAGCGCGTTACCGCGCGGACACCGTCGTTCTATATACCGGGTGGTCTACCCGGGGTCTTAAGGATGGCCGAAGCCATCCGGGAAGGCTCATCTTGGGGTCGGCTTCGCG
>DASYGC010000133.1:0-10004 GCA_036000225.1 Ktedonobacterales bacterium
CGACGCCAACTGGGGGCGCATCCTCGCCGCGCTGGGTGCCAGCGGCGCCGACTTCGAGCACGAGCGGCTGGAAATCAGCATCAACGGGCTGCGCCTGGTGGCCGCCGGCCACGCCACTGCCTACGATCCGGCGGCGGCCAAGCAGGTGATGCAAGAGACCGGCATTGATGTTGCGGTCGATCTGCACGCCGGCACCTTCCAGGCGACCGCGTGGGGCTGTGATCTGACCCACGGCTATATTGACGAGAACACGACGTATTTCCGCTAGTTTGCGGTTGTTGACAGGAGTTTGTCCCAGTTCACCGACGACGCGGCACCAGGAACGACAGGAAAGAGGAGCACAGCCCATGACCACGACCACCCCGCCCAGCGGCACCCACACCACCGAGCAGCCTGAGCAGCGCGACTGGATCGCGCTCGAACAGAAATACTACCAGCACACCTTCACCCGCTCGCTCGTCATGGAGCGCGGCGCGGGCGTGCGCGTGTGGGATAGCCATGGCCACGAGTACCTCGATCTGGTGGCGGGCATCGCCGTCAACGTGCTGGGCCACACCCATCCCGCCGTCGTCAAGGCCATCATCGACCAGGCGCAAAAGCTGATCCACGTCTCCAACCTGTATGTCAACGAGCGGCAGGTCGAACTGGCCGAGCACCTGTATAACCGTAGCGACGGCATGCGCTCGTTCTTCTCCAACAGCGGCGCCGAGGCCAACGAGGGCGCCATCAAGCTGGCGCGCAAGTTTGGCCGGCTGCATCGCGATGGCGCATTCGAGATCATCAGCATGGATCGCTCGTTCCACGGGCGCACGCTGGCGACCACGGCCGCCACGGGCCAGAAGAAGTACCAGGACACCTGGCAGCCGCTGCCCGATGGCTTCAAGCAGGTGCCCTTCAACGATCTGGACGCCGTCAAGTCCGCCACCAGCGCGAAAACCATCGCCATCCTGGTCGAGGCGGTGCAGGGCGAGGGTGGCATTCATCCCGCCTCGACCGAGTACCTGCAAGGGCTGCGCCAGTGGTGCGACGAGCAGAGCCTGGTGCTGATCTGCGATGAAGTGCAGGCGGGCATGGGCCGCACGGGCAAGTTCTTCAGTTGGGAGCACATGGGCATCCGCCCCGACATCACCACCATGGCCAAGGGCCTGGCCGGCGGCGTGCCCATCGGTGCGATGCTCGCCGCGCCGCGCGTCGATCTCTTCGAGCCGGGTGACCACGGCACCACCTTCGGCGGCAATCCCATTGCCTGCGCCGCCGGTGTCGCCACCATCCACACCATCGGCCAGGAGCATCTGCTCGAAAACGCCACGGAGATGGGTGCGTATTTGCATAGCCGGCTACTCGCGCTCAAGGATCGCTACCCGTTTATCACCGAGGTGCGCGGGCTGGGCCTGATGCGCGCCTTCGATCTGAAAGAGCCAAACGCGCAACAGATCATGGATCGCGCGCTGGCGCACGGATTGCTGATCACCAACGCGGGACCCAGCACCATTCGCATGATCCCACCGCTGATCATCGCGCGCGCCGATATTGACGACGCGATGGAGCGCCTGGACCTGGCACTGGGCGAACTCTAAACGACCACGAGGCGCGCGTGGTACCCATTTCACGCGCGCTTCCATTCGCTTCGCGCCGCGTGGCGCGTAGGCAGAAGAAGGTAAGGTGACGGACATGGCAGACGACCCGCGGAAGGCTGGACAGGCCGGGATGAACGGCCAGAGCGGCGGAGGCGCCGGGTCCGGCGGTCCTGATGACACCACTGACACAACTCAGGCCGCGAAAACCTACTACGATCAAGGCAACCGCGCCGCCGCTAGCGGCAACTTCGAGGAGGCCGAAGAGGCCTTCGTGCAGGCCGTGGCCGCCGATCCGCGCGATGCCCGCTCGCGCTACAATCTGGCGCTGGCGCGCCAGAACCTGGGCGACCCCGAGGGCGCCATCGCATCGTACATGCGCTCGATCCAGCTCGATCCCAACCTGATCGAGGCCTACATCAACCTGGGCAACCTCTACGGCGAGTTGGGTCTGGAAGAGGAGGCGCTCGAGGTCTTCCAGCGCGCCCTCGAACTGGATAGCGGCAGCGACGAGCTCTTCATCAACGTGGGCGATGCCTATCGCAATCTGGGTTTCTACGACGATGCGATCCTCGCCTACCGGCAGGCGCAGATCCTCAACCCCGACAATAACCTGGCGGCGGACAACCTGCGCGATGTGCGCGAGCGCGTCAACGAGCAGGCCGAATCTATCGCCGAGCTGGAGCGCGGCGTGGATGAGGCGCCGCGCGACCTCTCGAAATACACCGAGCTGGCCGATGCCTATATGGAGGCGCACCGCGAGCAGGATGCGCTCAACCTGGCGCGCCAGATGATCGCCCTCGAACCGGACAGTCCCGTCGCCTACGAGACACTGGCGATGACCTACGAGACGACGGCTAAAGCCGATGAGGCCGCCGACGCCTGGCAGCACGTCGTGGAACTCTCGCCCAACGATGGCGAAGCCTGGGAGCACCTGGGCACCTGGCGCGACGAGCAGGGACGGCTCGACGATGCCATCGCCGCCTACAAGAAGGCCGCCGAACTCAGCCCTGGCACTCCCAGCGCGCTGTTCAGCCTGGCGGATGTCTATCGTGAGAACGAGCGCTTCGACGACGCGGTGGCCACCTACCAGCAGATCATGGCGGACTATGAGCACGCCAGCGGCTCATCCGAGGATGACGTGCTGGCCGAGGCCTACGCCGGCCTGGCAGAATCGCAGAACCTGGCCGGCCACTACGACGATGCGCTCAAGACCACGGCGGCGTTCCTGGAACGCTTCGCCGATGATCCGCGCGCGCTCTACGAGCAGGCGTCAGCCTACGATGCGCAGGGCCGCCACGAGCAGGCGATCGCGTCGTACGAAGCCGCGCTCGAAGGCGATCCGCTCAACGCGACGATCTGCAACGACCTGGCCGATACCTACCTGGAGGTTGGGCGCACCGACGATGCCATCGAGATGGCCGAAAACGCCGTGGCGCTCGACCCCGATATGCCCATCGGCTATGAGACGTTGGCCGCGGCGCTTGCCAAGGCCGGGCGCGAGGCCGACGCCCAGCTGGCGCTGGAGCGCGCCCAGGAACTGCGCGCCGAGGAGGAGCAGGAAGACGCCGACGAGGACCAGTGATACCCAGTTCGGGTGATCGTTAGCGTTTCATCGTGGCTCACGGGGGTGCGCTCTGAGCCCCGTTATCGTTTGGCCCACGTTATCTTTCGTAGTCGCGCACGGGTGTGCGCTCTGGCCCCGTTATGCGTAAGCCTTCATGCGAACTTGGTATGATCTCCTGCGCGCACAGGCATGGTGTACGATGGTGTACGAGAGTGGGTGCGAGCATAACCCCGGCTATGGCCGCCTGACAAGGATGGAAAGCAAGCGCGGACCCGGCAACAAGGTAGCAGAGTAGTTATTCGGTGTGTAGGGCATGCGCCGTAGCGGCCTCCATGCTCTTCCCCAATGAGAGTCAGTGCGGGCGGTGCGACTGTAGAGCGGGATGGCAAACATGCCTCCCGCGATCGCCGTCTCACCGTGCCACTCATCGGGGTAAAGCCGCACGCCTGTGGGCTCGATTCCGATGGGAGTCGAGCCTTTTTGTTGATCAGAGGGAGTAGCACGTCACGCGATGCGCACCCAGCGGACCACGACGGAAGGGAACACAGCATGGCGAACACGGGATACGATCCGGCGGAATACAAGGCACAGCAGCGCGAGCAGTGGAGCAACGCCGCCGATGGTTGGCGCAGGCGCTGGCCAGTCTTCGAGCGGGCGGCGCAGGCACTCAGCGACCGCATGATGGATCTGGCGCGCATCACGCCGGGCAAGCGCGTGCTCGACGTGGCGACCGGCATCGGCGAGCCGGCCATGACAGCGGCACGCCGCGTCGGCCCGAGCGGCTCGGTGGTGGCACTCGATCAGGCGCCACGGATGCTGGCCATCGCGCGCGAGCGCATGCGGGCGGGCGGGCTGACCAACGTCGAATGCATCGAGGGCGACGCCGAGACCGTGGCGCTGCCGCCCGACTCGTTCGATGCGGTCGTCTGCCGCTGGGCACTGTTCTTCTTTCCCAATCCAGTCGGCACCCTCGCTCGCCTGCGCGCCACGCTCACCGCGGATGGTCGGCTCGCGGCCGCCGTGTGGGGTCCACCCGCGCGGGTACCGCAGATCTCCCTGTCGTTTGGCGTGCTCGCCCGCGAACTGGGCCGACCACCCGCGCCGCCCGCCGGTCCCAGCCCCTTCGCGTTCGCCGATCCGGCGCCGCTTGAGCAGGTGATGCGCGACGCTGGCTTTGCGGACGTGCGGAGTGAGCCGTTTACCGTGACACTCGATTTTCCGTCGGCGGACGAGTATGTTGGATACCTACGGGACATTTCAGCAACCACGCGTGCTATGCTGGCGCCACTAGGTCCCGAGCGCCAGGCCGACATCTGGGGGAAGATCGGCGTGGCCGCGGCCGCCTACGCCGACGCGAGCGGCACGATTCACATGCCCAACGACTGCCTGCTCGTCGTGGGCCAGCGTTAGAAGCGAAGAAGGAGTCCCATTGATGAGGGTGATGACGCTCGCGCATATCGTGGTCAGCCTGGGCCTCAGCGGGAGCGCGGTAGGGCTGGCACTCATCATCCTCGTCGCGGCTACCCCTTGAGCACCCGCGCCCGATCAACTTGATCCACCAGATCGAGATACTCCTGGTGGCGCCGAATGTAGCCCGCCACGTAGGGGCAGAGCGGCGTGACGCGCAGATGTCGCGCCCGCGCCTCCTCCAGCGCGGTGTGCGCCAGCTTGGTCGCGATGCCGTGGCCCTCCAACGCTTCGGGCACCTGGGTGTGAATGAAGATGATGCGGTCACCCGCGCGCTCGTAGGCGAGGAACGCCATCTCATCGCCTACCCGCGCTTCGTACTGACTTTCACCCTCGTTGTCCTCCACGGCGACGTCGTCGAGATGCATATCCATCCTCGGTCTCCCTGCGGGCGCTTCTGTGCCTCACGGCTCTTTCGCGGACCATCGTATCACGTGCGCTATGGGGGTGATTGTCACCGGCGGCCCAGAGCGCACACCCGTAGCGCAGCGTCGCCACTACGAAGCGCCCAGCTCAGCCAGCCGCCGTTGCAGAAAGCGCCGCTCGATCGTGTTCTGGCACAGCCCCAGCGCGCGGGTGTAGCTCGCGATCGCCGCCGCGTATTGGCCGGCGCGGCGCTGCAGATCGGCACGTGCGGCATGATAGAGGTGGTAGTGATCGAGGATCTCGCCCAGGCGCAGTTCGTCGAGCAGCAGCAGCCCCCGCTTCGGCCCCTCGGCCATCGCCACCGCAACCGCTTGATTGAGCTCGACCACCGGCGACGGCGTCATCTGGGCCAGTCGCCTGTAGAGCAGCGCGATCTGCTGCCAGTCGGTCTCCTCCGCGCGCGTCGCCTGCGCGTGCAGCGCGCTAATGGCCGCCTGCACCTGATAGGGACCGGGCTGGCGCAGGCACAGCGCGCGATCGAGCAGCGCCACGCCCTCGGCAATCGCGCCTCGATCCCACCGCGCGCGATCCTGCGCTTCGAGCAGCACCAGATCGCCCGCGCCATCCACTCGCGCCCCGCGCCGCGCCGCATGCAACAGCATCAACGCCAGCAGCCCCAGCGCCTCCGCATGCTCGCCATGCGCGCCCAGCGACGGCTCGCGCCCCAGCAGCATCACCAGCACCCGCGCCAGCCGGATCGCCTCGTCGCACAACTCATGGCGGATCAGGCCGTCGCCCGCGGTCGCCGTATAGCCCTCGTTGAAGATCAGGTACAGCACCGCCAGCACGCCTTCCAGGCGCTCGGGCAGCAGTGGGATGGGCGGCACGCGATAGGGGATGCCGGCATCGTGAATTTTGCGCTGCGCGCGCACCAGGCGTTGCGCCATCGTCGCCACCGGCACCAGAAACGCGCTCGCGATCTCGGGCGTCGTCAGCCCGCCCAGCGTGCGCAGCGTGAGTGCCACTCGCGCGTCGAGCGCGAGCGCGGGATGGCAACAGGTGAACAGTAGCTTGAGCCGCTCGTCGGGGATCGCGTCGTGCTCATCGAGCGCCTCTGTGGCCTCAGGCGGATCGCTCCACGAACGCTCAGTTTCCAGCTGGAGCAGCACCTGTTTGCGCGCCAGCGTGCTATCGCGCCGCAGCCGATCGATCGCCTTGCGGCGGGCAATCGTGGTGAGCCAGGCCGGTGGATTGCGGGGTATGCCCTCCACCGGCCACTGCTGGAGCGCCGCGACCAGCGCATCTTGCAGGGCATCTTCCGCCAGCGTGAAGTCGCCCAGTTTAGCGATCAATGCCGCGAGGATCTGGCCCGCCGCCTCGCGAAAGGTCTGCTCGATCGTCTGTTCGACACTCTCCATGCTGTGTCCTCGGGGGAGCCGGCCCCACGAACTCCACGCCGTGGGGCCGACACTGGCGATCAGTCGAACGCCATCACCGGACGCACCTCGATGCAGCCGTTGGCGGCGCCGGGAATCTGAGCCGCGATCTGGGTGGCCTCATCCAGGTCTTTTGCATTGACGAGGTAGTACCCGCCCAACTGCTCCTTGGTCTCCGCGAAAGGCCCATCGGTCGCGAGCGTCTTGCCATCGCGCACGCGCACCGTCGTCGCGGCGGTCGTGGGATGCAGCGCCTCGCCGCCCGCAATCTGGTCCTTGAACCGCTCGCCGAACGCCAAGTAGGCCGCCATGACCGCCTGTTGCTCTTGCGGCGTCTGCTGGCTGTCCACGCTTTCCTGGGTATAGATCAACAAGGCGTACTGCATGCTGTGTCTCCTGTACTAGCCGAACTCTGCAGTCCGCGAAGGCGGACTTCGTGGCGCAACGCCTGTAGGGGCGTATGGGTATACGCCTTGCGGATTCACCCGCTCGGGCGTTCGTCATCAGGATGTCGAACGAGAGGCGCGCTATCGACACTCTTGCCGCGCGACTTTCATACGGGTAGCTCGCCGCGCAAGATCGTGGCGAGCTTCGCGCTGTCAATGTTGCCGCCTGAGACGATGCACACCACCTTGCCGGTGCCCGCCTGACCTGCCAGCGCCGCCGCGACGGATGTCGCCCCCGCGCCCTCGGCCACAATGCGATTGCGCTCGACCAGCAGCCGGATCGCACCGGCCACCTCCGCCAGTTCCACCACCAGCGAGCCATCCAGCAGGCGCTGGGCCAGCGGCCACATATCGGGCAGCACCGCGGGGCTACCGATGCCATCCACAAAGCTGGGTGTATAGGCCGCGGGCGTGGGCTTCCCCGCCGCGAGCGACGCCGCCAGCGGTGCCGCCGTCGCCACTTCGCAGGCGTACACCCGCGTCGCGGGCCGCAGCGCGCGCAACGCCGACGCGATCCCACAGCTCAGCCCGCCACCGCCGTAGGGAATGACCACCGTATCCACGTCCGGCAGGTCTTCAAGGATTTCGAGGCCAATCGTGCCGTTGCCCGCCATGACCGCCGGATCACTCACCGGGTGCACAAACAGCCCATCCATCCCGGGATAACTGTGGCTACTCAGGATGGCGAACCAGTCAACGAATGGCACCTTCACAAAGCTGGCGCCCAGCCGGGTGAGGGCGGCCAGTTTCGCCTCGGGCGCGTGATCGGGCACCACCACCGCGCAGGCAATACCCATGCGGCGCGCCTGCCACGCCACCCCCTGCGCCATGTTCCCCGCGCTGGCCGTCCAGACTCCGCGCGCCAGCTGCGCCGCGGACGCCAGCAGCAGGGCGTTGCTTGCCCCGCGCAATTTGAACGCGCCGATAGGCTGCAGGTTCTCCAGCTTCAGATAGATCTCGGCGGGCGCGTCGTCTACGGACAGGCGCACCAACGGCGTGCGCAGCACCGACCCCGCGATGCGCAGGCCCGCGGCGTGGATCGCTTCTAGTGGGATGGGTTCTCGTGCATCCACTGTTTCTTCCAAATCTCTGCAGTCCGCGCAGGCGGACTTCGTGGCGCAACGCCCTTAGGCGCGGTTTCAACCGCCGGCGAACCGCGACGATGCATCCACCGCTTGACCTCGCTTCCGCGTTCAATGGGCATCCAACACCTGTTCACCCGCGCGCATCGCCACCGACAGGCGATTCTCATTGGGCGCCAGCGGGCACACCCAGCGGGCATCGTAGGCGCAGGAGGGATTGTAGGCGTAGTTGAAATCCACGACCAGTGGGCCGCCACGATATCCCGCGGCACCGGCGCCGTCCTCGGCGCCAATGCGCGTGAAGTCGCTGCCCTTCACCGTGTCCACCAGATAGCGCCCGCCGCCGTAGGATTCCGTGCCGCAGGTCGCATCACGGAAGGGCAGGAAGAGCCCCCCACCATAGACATCAATCCAGTAGAGGATGAGCGTCGTGGGCATGCCCTCCAGGTTGAAGCTGACGCGTCCCGCGCGGCGAAAGCGCATCGTGTGCGGGCCGCTGGCCTCGAGCATCGTGCTCTCCTCACTGGTGTCAGGCTCCAGCTCAGCATTGAGGCACAACGTCGCGTCATAGGCGAAATACGGCAGTCCGGCGAAGTTGGCGCGCTGCGCGCCGCTCAAGGGCGTCTGCGGGTGCTCCTTGAACAGCGTGTCGCGGCCCGCGCGCCAGCGCAGCGCCACCCCCGCCGGATCAGTGCCAGCGCGCAGGGCGCTATCCCGCTCCTGATACAAACGCGCCACGCGACGGCGCCAGTCGTATAGGTCCAGCCAGGTCGGCGCTGGCTCGGTGGCTGCCGGCTCGGTGGCTGCCGGCTCATCAGGCGTTTTCATACGATCCTCCAGGCCGTCATTCCAATGTGGCGAATATCAACGCTGGCGTCGCCAGATCGGCATTGGCCACGATCGCGTCGGCCTGCTCGCGCGGGTGATCGGACTCCAGATAGAGCCGCTGCCCTGGCGGTAGCGCTCGGCCCGTGGCCGGTGGAAGCCGTCGATCGAGGCGCGGATCACCGGGCGCGCCCTCGCGCCGAGCACCCGCGCCAGCTCATCGGCGAGCATCGTCTTGCCCGCGGCGTCAACGCCATCTATAGCGACCCGCACGGGATGCGCAGGCTCCAGCGCGCGATGCGGCCCGCGAGCTGGTCGAGCATGTCCTGCCGTGTCATCCGCGCTCCATCCCTCACCGCTACAGTAATGCGGCACGTCCAGCTATTCACGCCACGCCGCCCAACGTCAAGGGTCGCGAGGATTCACTCTCGCGACCCTTGACGCCTGCTAGATGTGGAATGCTTCCCAGTTGCTAGACGGCGGTACACTGCCCAAACTTGTGGCCAATCACCGTGTTGGGCGTCCCTCTGCTTACGGCCGCTCTGAACGTCCTACATCCCAACAAGTGCCAGCAGTGGCTTCGCATCCGCCCAGCGCAGCGCGAGCAGTCCAACAAAGATCGCCAGGAAGAGGATCGGTGCGCCAAGACTCACCCAGTCCTTGCGAAAATAACGATGAGGCGGTGTCTGCGGTAACTCCTGCGCCCCTGGCCGTATCATGTGCGGGAATCCGCCGGTCTGGCGGACCAGTCCAAGACGCTGGCCGCGTCCATTGTACCCTCATCGAGTCTGGGCTCAGTAAAGCGAGCAAAGCGAACGTGCACAATGGGCAAAATGCCCATGTCAACACTGGGATAGGCGACGCGGCGGCCGGTGGTTTCCCAGCCAGAGCTTTCGCTACCTCGGCTGCGCCGGAGTGGTGCCGTCAGCTTGCGCGCGGTCGCGCTGTCGCTTGCCCTGAATCTGCCCATAGGTGGCGACCGAAAAAGGGACAAGATAGGTCAGCAGCATCGGAATCACCCACTCCGGCGCGAACCGCCCGCTGAGCAGCTGCTGTCCATGGTTGATCAGCGCCAGCACCGTCCCCACCACCAGCGCGGCCTTGAGCGAGTGCACCAGCGTGTCGCGCTCCAGACAGTATGCGACGAACGTCAACCGGCGCCAGATTGGTTTGGCAGCCACGCCATCCAGTTCCATCGGCCTCTCCTCACCGGTGCGCGAAAGAGGCTACGGAGGCTACCG
>DASYGC010000134.1:0-9589 GCA_036000225.1 Ktedonobacterales bacterium
TCCGCGGGCGTCAGCATTCCATCGTCGTTCTTGTCCATCAATTTGCGCACGCGTTTGAGCGTCGCCTCGGAGAGGCGAAACCGGGTGATCTCCTCAGGCGAAGGACCGCGCGCCAGAAATGCGGCTAATTCCTCGGCTGGACTGATGGAGGGGGTCGTACTCATCGTTGCCTAGCTGGAAATCGTCGTCCCGCGTATCACGCGCCGCAAGAACCACCCCAGTGTCCCCAGCGCCCCCAGCAGGAAGGTGAAGCCCGCCACACGACTCGCCAGGATGCCCAGACTGTACAGGTCAATGTTCCAGACCGGCTGGCGTATGGCGAGATAGACGATGGCCAGCGTCCAGAAGGGCAGTACCGCCAACAGCACCGCGACCTCGAAGCGGCGTGTCAGCAGGCCGACAATCGCTGGGAGCACGAAGATCGCCACGGAAATCACTGGCGGATAGAGGCCGCCCAGCGGCAGAAAGGCCGCCCGCAGCACCACGCTGAGGACGGCGCCCGCCTCCAGCAGCACCGCGACGCCCAGACCGACCAGGCGAATGATCTCACCCCGCTGGGTGATCGCGAGCGCGTTGCGTTCCATTGGTTGCCTCCCGCCGTAGCCACGGCCCCATGCCATCAGATCGTCGCAACCAGACCTTCGCGTATACCGAGATCGGGGAAGCCGGGCACGGGAATGCCGGGCAGGGGGTTGGTGCCAGGCAGCCCCAGCCCCAGCTCGACCGCGTGCGCGATTACCTGGTAGCCCAGCGTCGTGGGATGCGGATCGTGGAACTGCGCATCGCAGATCCAGGTGTAGGGACGCGGACCACAGACATTGCCCGCCATGCCCGCGTCGCCACCAAACGCGGCGTAGACGTCGATGACGGGCACCCCGAATGGCGCGGCATCAGCGGCTAGATGCGCGTTCAACTCGTTGACAAAGGGTGCGGAATCTGGGCAGGCGCGCGCGAACGGGTTGTAATAGTTCAACAGGTGCAGCCCACCGGCGCGGATGCCCGTGGGTGTCTCCACGGCATGAATCAACTCAGGGAGAATCGTCTGCGTCAGGTTGTGGTCCATGCGGTCCAGATGGGTCGTGTAGGCGGGATTGGGACTACACGTCGCGATATTCCAATCGGGCAGTACATCGTTAGAGCCGATTTCGAGCGTGATGGGGCTGACGCGGCCCGGGTGTTCCTGCAGGAAGGCGATGGCGGCGTCGAGCTGGGCGCCAAAGTACGAACCATGGTGATCGAAGCGACCAATACACCCACCTTCGATCATCGTCGTCGTGGTCTCGCCGGCGCACGCATAGTTGGTCAGGTCGGTGACATTCGCGCGCTGTAAGAAGTTAAACACATCATCGGCGAAGCCGTCAGTGAAGTCGAGATTGGGCTGGAAGCCGAAGGAGAGCGAGTTACCCAGCGCCAGGTAGTAGTGATGCCCCAACGTCGTCACCGGGTTGTTGGCCTCCAGCGCCGCCGCATCCAGTGCGAGCAGCCCCACCACCAGCACCACCGAGAATACGGCATAGAGCACGAAACGCCCGCCGCGCGAGAGTGTTCTGGCGGTGCGCGCGGCGGGTGGTGGCTGCGGGGGCCTTGCCATGCGGCTGCTCCAATCTGACGGGTGGACATCAACACACACCGGAACACCAGACAGCCGCATTATCGCTCATCTGAGCGATAATGGATAGTGGGTGGGCAAGATAGCGGATAACAGCGCAACTGCCGCGGATCAGTGCGCCCCGGCCAGCATATGCGCCGAGCGCCGCTCCATGCGCTGGGCGACCAGCGCCAGGCCGTAGCAGAGCACAAAATAGATGCCCAACTCGACAAGATAGTAGGCCCAGCGCAGACTGGGACTCGAGACGGCCAGCACGGAATCCTGCACGCGCAGCGAGAGATCGAAGACGTTCACGACCTGCAAGAACGCCGTATCCTGTATCAGGGTGATGAGGTTGTTCGTGAGCGGCGGAATCATCAAGCGCAGCGCCTGGGGCAGAATCACCAGACGCGCGGTCTGAAAGCGGCTCAGGCCGAGTGAAGATGCCGCTTCGGTCTCGCCAGGATCGACCGCGAGGATTCCCGCACGAATGACTTCGGCGATGTACGCGCCGTAGTTGAAGCCCAGCCCAACGACGGCGAAGAAAAAGCCGCTGATGTTGCCGTCCTTGGGATAGAGACTGTTGGAATTGAGCGCGGTCAGCATGTTATAGACGGTCGTATCGAAGTTGAAATTGAACAGCACCAGCAGCAGGATTTTCACGCCGTAGTACCAGATGAGCAATTGGAGCAGCAGCGGTGTGCCGCGAATGGTTTCGACATAGAAGGTGCTGATACTGCGCACCAGCGGCGCGCGCGACAGCCGGCCGAAACCCGCGGGGATACCCAGCAGCATCGCGATGATGCCGGCCAGCAGCGCGCTGAGAATCGTCACCACCGTCGCGCTGGCGATCAGTGGCATTGCCGCAAAGAGGTTGCGGAAGAGATCGTTCATGGAAGCCCACTCTTTCTGCTCACCGCGTCACGGAGACCGCGGTCTCCGCACTGGCTTGTACCGCCGGTGGAGTGCGTGGGCGTCGGAGCTGCCGCACGGTGGCGTATGGGATGAAAACAAGGCCGCCCAGTACGACGAGCGTGAGCACCGTGATTCCAACGATGAGGACCAGCGCGGCGCCAATCTGACGGAGATTGATGAGGATGCTGTCGAGCGAGATCCCCTGAATCAGGACGGCGCAGACCCAGCCGATGGCCAGGCTGCCGCCAAGCACCTGCAACGCCATGACCGACAGATCGCCTTTGGGCACGAACGATACCGATTTCAGGCGCCCTTCCACCCAGCGCGCGACACGGGCCAGCGGCAGGCTCAGAACCAGATAGATCAGCGCGGCCAGGATGTAGATCTGCCAGAGCGACGAAGGCGAGCGCCGCCCTAAATCTTTGGCATTCGACGTCAACTCCTGGATCGTGATGAGGCTCAAGATGGAGGAGTCTTTGAACATATAGATCAAATCGTTGATCACCGCCGGCAGCACCACCGCGATGATCTGGGGGAGCGTTACGAGCCGCAAATTCTGCCAGTAGCTCAATCCCAGCGATGCCGCCGCCTCGCCCTGACCACGGTCGAGCGCCTGAAATCCGGCGCGCAGATTCTCACACTCGTAGGCGGCATAGTTGAGCACCAGCACCGCTACACCGGCGGTGAAGGGATTGAGCAGGCGGGGATCCAGGAAGAGCAGTGAAAAATAGATGGCGGACATCTGGACAATGAGCGGGGTATTGCGAAAGAATTCCACGTATGCGCGCGCGGGCAGTTTCAGCACGGCGCGCCGCGAGCGCGACATGAGCGCGAGGGCGAAACCCACGACGAGCGCCAGCGGCATCGAGATGAAACAGAACTCGATGGTTCTCCCCAGGCCAATGATAAAGTAGTTGCGATACGGCGTACCGGCGATATCTGTCGCGGTTGTCAAGATGCCCACCTGGACCTGAAAGAAATGGCCGACATACCCGAACAGCGCACCCAGGTTGGTCAGCGGCGCGGCGCCAAAGGTCTGCGCCTTGTCCAGTGCGCCCAGGCCGATGGAGCCGCAGGCGCCGAAGACGAGCACGATAGCGGCTACCGTGCCCAGAAAACGCAGGGTGGACGAGAGGTTTTGTTCCGGTTGGGGAGCGGAACCTCCGCGGAAGAGTCGTCCGAGCATCTACCACCTCCGTTGCGGCCCCGTGGCGCGCCAGTTAGCGAATCCCAGCGCACCGCTAGTGGGCGTATATTCCTACCCAGCGGACGCCTGTTCGTAGCGCGGCGTGGCTCCTACGCAGCCCGGATCCAGAAGGGTGCAGATCCGTAGCGCGGCGTGGCCCCTACGACGCGGCGACCAACCATGCATGCGGCGGGAGATACACGGCGCGACCGGCGTGACGAATAAGTGACGCCGGTCGCGTACTGGCCAGACCTGCTCGCGCTATGCGGGTGACGAGCGAATCCATCGCGGAGCGAAAGCAGACTCAGCTGGGCGTCAGTGGCGGGCAGTTCGCCACGTGGGTCGGATTGGTGGGCAGGAAGTTGCCGATGCACGGCTCCGAGTCGGTCCACATGTCGTACTTCTGGGCCACCGGCTGGTTGTTGGCGTTGGTGTTAAAGGCGCCGCCATCCTGATAGATCTTCTTGAGCGTGCCATCGAGCCACATCTGCGCGATCGCCGCGTTGATCTCTTTCTTCAGGACCGGCGTGTTGGGATTGGTCGGGCTGAACGCGACACCGTAATAGCCCGGGTCAATGGGTGGTCCAGCGGTCTTGAACTTGCCGCTGGGATCGTGAGCGCCATACCACTCGGCGATGGGCGTGTCGATGAACATCGCATCCACACGACCAGACAACAGATCGGCGAAAGGGGTCGGGTTGTCGGTGGTGAAGATATTGATCTTGTTGGATGCGTTCTTGTTGAAGTCCTGCATGATGAACTCAGCCTTGTAGGATGTCCCGGTTTCGACATTCTTGCCCGCAAGGTCGGCGAAGCTGTTGATGGTGGTGTTGGTGCTCAGGACCACGATCGACTGGGTATACACATAGTAGGGAATGCTGAAGGTCGCGCTCTTGGCATTCTCAGGGGTAATCTCCAGCCCGTTCATGAACATGTCGAACTGCTGCGATTGCAGACCCTGCGGCCAGTTGGAATACGTGATCTGTGAGGGCTGGTTGGCCAGGCCCATCAGCTTGGTCATCGCGTTGGCGATGTCGACCTCGAAGCCGTAGTACTGGACGCCAGGATTGCTGGCATCACCTGGCACAATGTAGGGCATGCCGCCAGTGGAATCCTCGCCCCACGAGAGCACACCAGGCAGCAGTGTGCCACGATTGCCGATGACCACCGCGCCGGGTGTCGAGCCACCCGTCCCGGTGGTGACATTGCCGCCACAGGCGCTGAGCAGCAGCGCCAGCGCCATCAAGGCCGGCGCTAAGAACCGGACGTGCCCGAGTGACGGTCGCAAGCCACGAAGTTGGAGAAGCCGCATGCTACTACCCAAGCCTTTCTCTGCCATGCGTCCACCTTGCCGCATAGCTCCAGATCGCGAGAGGTGGTTTAAGCTGGACAAACCAATGAGAACAGGATCAAACGGGATGCAGGACTCGATCGAGAAACGCGCGTGTACGCTCGCTCTTGGGTTGGGCAAATACCTCCTCTGGATCACCATATTCGAGAATGCGGCCGTGGTCGAGAAACGCCACGCGGTCCGCGACGGAACGGGCGAAGCCCATCTCGTGCGTCACCACCACCATGGTGCGCCCCTCCTCGGCCAGCGCGCGCATCACCCGCAGCACCTCGCCCACCAACTCGGGATCGAGCGCGGAGGTCGGCTCATCGAAGAGCAGCGCCTTGGGGCTCATCGCCAGCGCGCGCGCGATGGCCACCCGCTGTTTCTGGCCACCGGAGAGCTGGCTGGGAAACGCTGCGGCCTTGTCTGCCAGGCCCACCTGCGCCAGCAGTTTGTGGGCGGTGTCCTCGGCCTGGGCCTTGGGCTCACGCCGCACATGGATCGGCGCCAGCGTGACGTTGTCGAGCACGCACTTGTGCGGAAAGAGATTGAAATTGTAGAAGACCATGCCCAGTTCGCGCCGCACCTGACTCAGCTCGGCGGCGGAGAGGCGGCCACTGAGCTCCTTGCCATCAATCCAGATGGTGCCGCTGCTCGGCGTTTCCAGATAGTTGACGCAGCGGATCAGCGTGCTCTTGCCTGAGCCACTGGGGCCGATGACCGCCACGCACTCGCCGCGCTTGACGGGAAAATTGATGTCGGTCAGCACCTGGCGCTCACCAAAGATCT
Organism: Ktedonobacterales bacterium; assembly: GCA_036000225.1. Lineage (GTDB taxonomy): Bacteria > Chloroflexota > Ktedonobacteria > Ktedonobacterales > JADMIN01 > DASYGC01. The sequence goes on from DASYGC010000134.1 coordinate 5,812, forward strand.
TGTTGAGGCCGCGCACATCAATCATCAACGCGGGATCAGGCGCGCCGGGTGGGGCGCCAGATGCGGCACCGGACAGTGCGGACGGTGGTGGGGGATGCTGCTCGAGGTTGGCCATGGCCCCTCCTGGTCTGCGACGTTTCGCCGGGCCTGCCCGCGGCGCGCGGTGGTGGGTGCCCGAATGAATGACGACGGTGGCACGCGCGATCGCGTGTGGTTGCCAGCAGGTATCGCCGTGCGGTTTCAGTATATGCGCTTTCCCCGGCGGCTACAAGTCAAGCGCTTGGACGCACTGTACAATATTGCTCAGACTCGTGGGCCATAGGGATACCACCAGGGCTTGGGAGCCCCCTCGAAATCCCAGTGCAGATGCTTGGTCTCGCGGAACTCATCCAGGCCCTCTTCGCCCAGTTCGCGGCCCATGCCGCTCAGCTTCATACCGCCGAACGGACCGGCATCATTGTCGGTGAGGGGATCGTTGACCCACAGCGTGCCGGCCTGCACCTCCTCGTAGAACCGCTTGACGGTGCGCGCATCGTGGCTGTACAGGTTGGCCCCTAGGCCGAAGGGGCTGTCGTTGGCCAGGGCCACGGCCTCGTCGAAGGTGCGATAGGTCATGATCGGGATCACCGGGCCAAAGGTCTCCTCGCGCATGATGCGCATCGAGTGATCCACATTCACCAGCACCGTTGGCTCGTAGAAGTAGCCGCGCTCCCGCTCGGTCGGGCGCCGGCCGCCGGTGAGCACCTGCGCGCCCTGCGCGCGCGCCTCCTCCACGTGGCTCTCCACCCGGGCGCGATAACCTTCGCCCACCAGCGGGCCGATATCGGTCGCGGGCTCCATCCCTGGCCCCAGCCGCAGGCCGCGCGCGTAGGCGGCGATGCGCTCGATGAAGGCCGGCGCGATGCGCTCATGGACGTACACCCGCTCGGTGGAGGTGCAGACCTGGCCGGCGTTGAGCAGCGCGGCCCACGCCACTCCGGGCACCGCAACCTCCAGATCGGCGTCCTCGGCCACAATGAAGGCGTCTTTGCCACCCAACTCCAGGTGCAGCTTCTTCATCTGATCGGCGGTCAGCCGCGCGATACGCCGGCCAGTCTCCAGGCTGCCGGTGAAAGCCACCACGCGCACGCGTGGATCGAGCACCAGCGGCTCGCCGGCCGCGCGCCCGGTGCCCGTAACGATGTTGACCACGCCGGGCGGTAGCGCGGCGAAGATCTCGGCAAGGGCCAGCGTGGAGAGCGGGGTCATCTCGGAGGGCTTGATGACCAGTGTGTTGCCCGCCGCCAGCGCGGGCGCGACCTTCCACGCCAGCAGCAGGATAGGGTAGTTCCAGGGGACAATCGCCGCGACGACGCCATACGGCTCTTTGAGCACCAGGTTGAGTTGTGAGGATTCGACCGAGGGGATCACCCGTCCGCGCGCGTTGCGGCCCAGCTCGGCATAGTAGCGGAAACAGGCCGCGGACCAGCCCATCTCGTCACGGTTTTCCACCAGCGGCTTGCCGCCTTCGCGCGTGAGCAATTCGGCCAGCGCCTCGGTATGGGCGGTGATGCGGCTCGCGACTTCGTGCAGCAGTTCGGCGCGGGTGCCGGCCGGCATCTGGCGCCAGGCGGGGAAGGCCGCGCTGGCGGCGTCGACCGCGGCGGAGACGTCCGCCGCACCCGCGGCGGGCACGCTGTCGATCACGTCCTCAGTGGCGGGATCGCGTACCTCGATGACCTCGCCGCTGGCGCCAGCGGTGTGCTGGCCACCAATCCACATCTGGCGCATAGCGGTGTGGCTCCTTTTATCATACGAGCGCGCGCACGCTGGTTTCACAGGCGCACATGTCGTAGCGCGCCAGCTCGCGCAGAAAGTCGCGCGGCTCGAAGACCAGTTCGGCGCCGTGGACGCCGGGGCGCCGCGCCGCGCCGCTGGCGAGCAGGATGCCGGCGATGGCCAGCGGCACTCCCGTATCCACGTCGCCAGCGCCCACGCCCCAGGGTTTGTAGGGTCGTACCAGCATCTCCTCGACCAACTCGACCGACTGGCCCGCGCGCGTTCCCCGCGCCACCACGCGCAGCACATCGCAGTCGTCCGGCGCCGCCGCGCCAGTCGGGGCCGGCTGGCTCGCCAGCAGTGCCACCAGCACCTCACGCGGCGCCACCGCGACCGGGTCGGCGGCGCCCGGCCCACCGACATTCACCCGCTCGGTACCAGCCAACCCCAGCCGCACCAGCAGCGTGAGTTGCGCCAGGAAGTCAGGCGCAAAGGCGATCTTGAACGAGGCGTCGCGCAGCCCTCGCTCGCGAAACGAGATGGGGAAGAGCGCCACCTCGGAGTGCAGCGTATACATAGCGGTGACCCGCCCAATCGGGGCGGGAAACTCGATGTCTTCATGACCGCTGAGTGGCCGCGCGGCGCTCCAGCGGCCGTTGCGATAGATCATGGGCGGTAGGGTACATTCGTCGAGGATGGTGCGGATGGAGTACGGCGGGATGAATGGCGCGCCGCTGGGGCGCAGATCAACCGAGCCAATGCGCACATCCAGCCGCTCCACGCGGTCGAGCGCGTCGGCGGCGACCCGTGCGAGCACATTGGTGATGCCGGGAGTACTGCCGATGCCCAGCACGCCCGTGACGCCGCCCTCGCGGTAGGCGCTGTCCAACTCATACTGGCGGCGTGTCATGTGGAACAGGCCGCCCAGGTCAGCATAGGGCACGCGCGCCTCCAGCGCGGCACGCATGACCTCCAGGTTGAAGGGATAATCAGTAGCATTGAGCACGGCGCCCGCGCCGCGCAACAGCGTGGCCAGCCCCGCGGGGTCGCGCACATCGCAGGCCACCGCCCGCGCCTTCTCGCGCCCGGCCTCCAGCCAGGCAATCGTGCGCTGGGCCGCCGTCTCGCGGTAGTCGGCCACCGTCACGTGCGTGACACGCGCATCCTCGGCGAGCGCGCGCACGGTGATGCGCCCCATGGCGCCACCGCCCCCCAGCACGACAATGCGCATGCGTCGCGCGCCTTTCCCTATCCGGCAAACGGACCTGCCACCGCCGCATGCCTACCGGCACGGGTGGTGGCAGGGATATCGCATCCATGCGTCCAGCTACAGCACCGCCTGGACCATCGCCGCCTTGGCTACCGCCTTGGCCACCGCCTTGGCGGGCGTCGCGGGTCGGGCCGTGGCGCCGCGCGACTTGCGCCGCTTGCGCGCGCCCGAAAGGCTGACGACGACCTGGCTGTGGCCGTTCGCGGCGGCATGCCCGTTGGTCGCGGGCACCGCGGCCGGCGCCACGACGGCCGCGAGCACGGGGGTGGAGATGGTCACGCCGGTAACCGGCGCCGCGCTGACCGCCTGGAGCGTATCCTCCAGCCGGTTGAGCACCTCATCAATCTCGTCATACTCGATGACCAGTGGCGGCTCGATGCGAATGGTCTGCGCGCTGGTCAGCGTACCAGAGATCAGGACGCCGCGGCGGAACAGTCCGGCGGCCACCTTGTAGCCCACCTCAGGATCGTGGAAGTGCTGCCCGATGAGCAGGCCCTTGCCAGTGATGCGCTCGTAGATGTTGTCGTAGCGCTGAGCCAGCGGCCGCAAGCGGGCCAGCAGATAGTCGCCCTTCTCTGCCGCCTGGCGTGGCAGATCCTCTTCCAGAATCACATTGATGGTGGCGATGGCCGCCACGCAGGCCAGCGGGTTGCCACCGGTGGTCGTGGTATGGAAGAAGGGATCGTCAATGAAGTACTGCCAGACTTTGGGCGTGGCGATAAAGGCGCCGATCGGCATCACGCCGCCGCC
>DASYGC010000135.1:0-2896 GCA_036000225.1 Ktedonobacterales bacterium
GCCAGGTATATGCTGGTAGGTGAATCCTGGCCCGCGGGTGAGAGCCGTGTTCATGCTGAGGAGCCACGGCGATGGATGAACGCAATGCGGCGCACCTCGCGGTGGTGCTGGCAGGGCTGCGCGAGCACGGGCTGCTCTTGATGGCTGACCAGCGGCTGCCCAGCGTGGCGACGCTGGTGGCGGGCGCGCCAGTGCGCGGCTCGTGGTGGGGGCATCCCAGCGGGCACGCGATCTATGCCGTGGCTACGCGGCTCGAAGCGTTGCCCGAGGTGGCCAGCGCCAAACTGGTATCGGGCAAAGACACCTGGATCCACCGCCGCCTGTGGCCCGCGCTCGTCGGCGTGGAAGCCGCGCGACAGCCGTGGCAACTCGACGATCGCTCCACACTGGCGCGCCAACTGCTCGCGGTGGTCGCGCGCGCGGGCGCCGCGCGGGTTGGAGAGATCGACGAGCTGCGCCACTTCGGCGGTAGGGCGCTGGGCCAGGCCGCGCGCGAGCTGGAGCGCGCGCTGCTGGTCTACGGCGAGAGCGTGCACACGGCAGCGGGCGCGCATGCCAAGCGCCTGCGCACCTGGGAGCGCTGGGCGGAGGACGCGGGCATCGTGGAGGAGCGCCGCTCAGCCGCGGAAGGGCAACGGCAGTTGGAGGATGCGCTGGCACGGCTCAACGAGCGGTTCGGCGCACACGGGCGCCTGCCCTGGCCGGCGACCCAGTAGCGGAGGCGCTCCTCACGCGCTGGGCTTGGGCTGGCGCATGTACCACTCGCGGAACTCAGAACAGCGGCCATCGGCATCGAAACGCAGCACGAAGAGGTTGTCGAACTCGTCCTTGAGCGTGGTGCCATCCGCCTCGAAATAGCGGCTGCGTCCGTTGGCCACCGCCAGGTCGCCATCGAGCGCCAGCGGTGTGTAGCTGCCGCTGTAGGATCCCGGCGGGGCGTCGGGTTCCTTCAGCCACGAGGCGACGATCGCCGCGCGTCCGTGCACCGGCTCGCTATACGGGCTGTAGTAGTACGTGGCGTCGGCGCTGAACAGGTCGCCAATGGCGGCGGGATCGTAGCTGCGCCAGGCCTGGGTATACGCATCCAGCCAGGCGGCGACAGTCGCGCGGGTCAACATCGCGGTGCTCCTTTACCGTTGCCGTCGCGGCAGGCGGCTGGAACACATTGTAGCGCGTGCACGCGAAAACCCTCCGCGCCTTTGGCGCGGAGGGCCATCTGCTACGATCACGCCAGGGGTCTTGCGGCACCACCCCACATCTTCCGCCATACCTGCCGCCAAAGACTACCCCGGCCACCCGTCTTCACCGCATCATCTTCCCGTGACCGCACTTGCAGTATACTCGATCATCCCGGTATTTCCATGAATTTGTCTGGCGATTTTATGAACATTCTGTCATGAACGTCGGGGGTATTCCCCATTTCACCCCGGCTGATGCTTACAATGTGTTCATACGCACCCAAACCCGTCGCTGGCGTCCCGTGGCTGCTATACTGCGGAGGCCTGCGCGACCGGTGCCGCTTGCGCGTAGGGCGCGCGGAATGGAGCAGCGCGAGATATTCCCCAGTTCCACACGAGGCCGGAGAGACAAGAGTTCATGCACGTCGAGCGCCTGCGCCTGACCGATTTCCGCAACTATCCCGCACTGGATCTGCAGCTGCCGCCCGGTTTGGTCGTGCTGCGGGGACGCAACGCGCAGGGCAAATCGAACGTGCTGGAGGCCGTGGCGCTGCTGGCGACCACGCGCTCGTTTCGCACCAGCACCGAGCGCGAAACGGTGCGCTGGGGGGCGCCGGGGCACTTCGCGCGGCTGGATGGCGTGGTGGCGCGGCGCGCGGATAGCGTCCACATCGAGATCGTCATCGCCGACGCGACGATGGCGGGATTGGTGGGGTCACCGGCCGAGGGCGGCGGCGCGGCCAGTGGCACGAGCGCACCGGCGCCGTTTCGCAAGCGCATCCGCGTGAACGGCACGCCACGGCGCGCGATGGATCTGCTGGGGCAGGTGACGGTGGTCGTCTTCACCCCGCGCGATCTGGATCTGGTGGCGGGCGAGCCCAGCCAGCGGCGGCGCTTCCTCGATCTGACCCTCTGCCAGGTGCGGCCGGCGTACTGTCGCGCGCTCAGCCAGTATCAGAAGGTGGTCGCGCAGCGAGCGGCCCTGCTGCGGCGTATTCGCGATGGCGAAGAGAGTCCCCACGCGCTGGCTTACTGGGATGAGCAACTGGCCCGGCTGGGCGTGCCGATCATGCGCGAGCGCGCGGCCTTCCTGGCGCGGGCGGGCAGCGCCGCCGCGCGGGTCTACGCCACCCTGGCGCGCGACGAGCAGCTCACGGCGCCCGCCACATCCGGCGCACCCGATGCGGCAGGGTCCAACGCGGCAGGGTCCAACGCGGCGGCGAGCGACGACAGCATGCCAGCGTACCCTCCTCCCGAGCTGCTGGTCGAGTATCGCCCATCGTACAAGGGCCCGCTGGAGGGCAGCGAGGAGGAACTGGTCGCGGCGGTGCTGGCGGAACTGGGTGGGCTGCGCCGGCGCGAGCTGGCGCAGGGGGTCAATGTGCTGGGTCCCCACCGCGACGATGTAGCGTTTCTGCTGCGTCTGCCAACTGGTGCGGTGGATCTGGCGGTGTATGGCTCGCGCGGGCAGCAGCGCAGCGTGGCGCTGGCGCTCAAGCTGGCCGAGCTGGAATACATTCAGGCGATGACCGGGGACCAACCCATCCTGCTGCTGGATGACGTGCTCAGCGAGCTGGATGCCCAACGCCGTGCTGATCTGCTTCTGGCGGTACGCGATCTGGAGCAGGTGCTGCTGACCACCACCGATACCGAGAGCATTCCCGCCGCGACGCTGGCGCGCGCGCGGGTCTACGACGTACGTGCGGCGCAGGTGGTGG
>DASYGC010000136.1:0-4581 GCA_036000225.1 Ktedonobacterales bacterium
TCGGATCCCTCCAGGCTCGCGTGGTAGAGGTCACAGCCCTTCAGATTGGCGTCGAGCAGCAGCGACCCCACCAGACTGGCCTGGGTGAGCCGCGCACCCTCCAGGTGGGCGCCGCCCAGCCCGGCGTCATCCAGCCGCGCCCGCGCCAGGTTCGCCTGCTCCAGGTGCGCACCATTGAGGCTGGTTCGCTCCAGGTGGCAATCGCTCAGATCGGCGCCCTCCAGGTGGAGCGCCGACAGGTCGAGGGTGGAACGAATACGGACATCGTCGAGCGCGGTACGCAGTTGTTCCTCGCCGGCGGCGCTGTCGCCGCCGACACCCGCGATCGCGCGCGCCGCCAGCCAGGCGACACAGGCGCCTGTCAGCTCGACCTGCGCGAATGGCCCGAGGCGCGTGCCGTGATCGGCCTCGGCCTCCCACGCCCGCAGCAACTCCTCCAGCTCGGCCTGGCGCCGCTCGGTGATGGGATCGCCCCACGCCGTGCCTGCCGGTCCAGGCGACCCCGGTTTGTCTGCCTCCCGCTGTAGTGCCTGGTCAGTGGTCATGTGTGCTCCTCATCTCATACGACTTGCGGGTAGACTGCCCCTGTCGCGTCGTGGCGACGCCGCGCTACGGGCATAGCGCACCGTCGCTCGAGGGGCGAGGCAGAGGGGTTCATCCGAATTGCGTGTCATTCCGGCCAGGTATACAGGTTGAACGCGCAGCACCGCTCGAAACCCAGGCGACGATATACGGGCAGGCCCAGCGGCGAGGACAGCAGCACGCCGGCGCGATAGCCTTGCGCACGGGCGGCCAGCAACGGCGCCAGGGTGATGGCCGCGGGATCCAACTGGGTGCGCACGACGACGCGGAACTCGGGGATCGGGATGCCCGTCGTGAGCCAGAGCAGATCGGACTCATTATGCACATCGGCCTGTGGCGCATGCCGGTAGTGGGCCCACCATGCGATCCAGCTGGCCTCGATCGCGGCGGCCAGCGCGGGCGCCGACAGGTCGCGTAGCACCGTTGATATCTGGATGCTCCTTCCGCTGCCTCCCCACCGTACCGTCCAGGATGAGTGGCCAGGTGGGTGAAGTCGAACACTCCAGAGCAGTAGCACACAATGGGTGCCGCCATGCCATATTCAGTCTTGACTTTCGTGGATGTGGCCAGTACACTTAAGTCAGTCCTGAATATTGTCGCGTGGGGCGCCCGTGGCGGAGCGCTCGTGGCGGAGCGCCTTTGAGGGTAGCTGGTCATGCTCGCTCTTGGTGGCCCGCCGCATGCGCCCGGTTCGTCTGCCGCGAGCGTGATCCGCCAGGACGGATGGGTGAGGTGATGCACAAAGAGTTGCACATTCTGGGCCTGCTGCTTACCGGTCCCAAGACGGGCTACGACCTGCACCGGATCGTCGTGGCGCATGGCGATCTGTTCACCGATCTCAAGCAGGGTAACGTCTATTATCTGCTCGAACGTCTGGCCACGACCGGCGCACTGGCGGTGACCACGGAGGCCGGTGCCCGTGGGCCGCGCCGCGAGCGCCTGGTCTACGCGCTTACGGACCAGGGGCGTCAGCGCTTTCATGAACTGCTGCGAGAGGTAGTGCGCAGCTATGACGTGGCCCATACCGGTATCGAGGTGGGGATGATCTTTCTCTCCTACCTGGACTCCCACGATGCCATCCATTTGCTGGAAGAGCGCCGTCAGAAGGTGCTGGTCCGCCGTGAGGCGGTCGAGCGGCAGGTCGACGACACGGACAGCCTGCACGCCCAACTTGCTCTGGATCATCTGTTGAGTCTGATGGATGCCGAGCTGGCGTGGGTCGCGCGCGCGCTGCCACGCCTGCGGCAGCGCCAGGAGGAAGCGGCTGCCATGCCGACCGCCCCAGCGACGCACGGGTCTAGCATGCCGACGAGCGCTGACGATTGAGCCGCAGTGGCAGTGGCATTGACCGCGGCGTCGGAGACCGCGAGTGGAACGGAGGAGCACGATGAACCGTCAGCCGGCCTGGCCAGCGATCGCTGGCACCTACCAGGTGGGTGATCCGCGCGGACCGGTCGCCGTCTGCACCCTGACGTCGGAGTCCTTGATCGCGCCCCTCGCGCACGTGGCGGGGGTGGCCATCGCCGGCAAGGTATACACCGCCAATCTCGGCATCGAGCGCATCGTGCTCAATGTTACGGCAAATCCCGCGATCCGCTACTTCCTGATCTGTGGCAAGGATTCGCCGCTCTTCCGCCCAGGTCAATCGCTGGTGGCACTGGTTGAACAGGGCCTCGACGCACAACGGCGGATTATTGGGGCAGCCGGCTACGATCCGGTCCTGCCCAGCGTGGCGCTCGAGCGCGTGGCGCGGTTTCGCCGGCAAGTCGAAGTCATTGATTGGAGCGGTGAGGAGGACACGCGTGTGCTCGAAGCGCGCATTGGCGAACTGGTCGCCCGCAATCCGGGGCCGTTCGCCGGGGGAGAGGAGGCAGCCGGCATGGAATCGCCCGCGGAGCGGTTTGTCGCGCTGCGCCCCGGAGGCCAGCGCGAACCCCTGCAATATGATCCAAAAGGGTACTTCGTGATCACGCTCGATCATGAGGACGAGCAGGTCGTCCTGCGGCACTATCTGCCGGACCATACGCCCGCCCATGAGATGCGCGGACGCGTGGCGGGGCCCATGTTGCTGGGTCTGCTGCGCGAGGGACTGGTTACGCAACTCAGCCATGCCGGCTACCTCGGGGAGGAACTGGCCAAAGCGCAGGCAGCCCTCCACCTGGGCTTGCGCTACGATCAGGATCGCCCACTGCGGCCACGCGAGACTCCCATCGAGGTCACCGGGAGCGCGGCGCTGGTGTCACCCACAGCGTCGAACGCGGAGCAGGGGAGCGCGCCAGCGCCCGCTGCCCCCGCGGGCATGCCGCGCATCCCGCCAGCGCTGACCTGGGCAGAGTTGCAAGCGACCGCGTCGGGTACGCCAGTGGACATCGTGATGGCCGTCACCGAGCTGCCGGCGGCTGACCTGCTCGGCGGGTTGTTGCTCGAGAGCGATGAGGCTGAGCCATTCAGCGCCTTCCGGCGCACGGGCGAGCCCTTCCGCAGCCGCTGGACACCCGCGACTCGGATCGTCATGGGCGGGGCGGACGATCTCCAGGTGGGTGCGCTGGTGCGGGCCCATGGGCCGCTGGTGGAAGATCGTCTGGTGGAAGCGGAGCGGATCGCGATTCTCACCCATGTGGCGCGCATCATCGAGGATTGACCGCCTTCGCGGCGATGTCGTCCACTATGCCGCGCTCGAATGTATCCCCGCGCGTATTGCAGACAGACGCCCGCTGGCATGTTCAGCCAGTTCTCCAAGGAGTCGCTCACGCCATGGGTACACTCACCTTGCGCCTGCGAACCGTCGGATGGGCCGCGATTCTGGCCCTGCTGGTGGGGGGCTCCGCCTCGGTGCTCTGGAGTGGCCTCTTGATCGCCAATCTGCACACCAGCGCCGCGATTCCCTGGTCGGTCGCGGTGATGGCGGTGGTGCTGTGGCTGCTGTGGCAGTACCTGAGCGGCCGCTGGGCACCCAAGAGCACCGCGCTGGCGCGGCACACCTATCTACGCGCCAGGCTGGTGCCCGCACGCGTGTTGGGGTGGTCGCTGCTCGCGGGGGCGCTCGCGCTGGTGGCACTGGTCGGGCTGTGGATCGTGCTGGTTGAGCTGACAGGCGTAGGAGGCAATCCCACCATTCCGGCGGCTGCGACCACTCCATTCCTGACACTGACGCTGGGGTTGGTGATGGGCTCGCTGGTCTCCTCGCTCACGGAGGAATTCGCCTTCCGCGGTTACGCGCAGGTGGCGCTGGAGCGGGTCTTCCCGGGCGTGGCCGCCGTGGCGATCTCATCGTTCTTCTTCATGCTGTGGCACGGCCCCACACAGGGGTTCGAATGGTCCAAACTGCTGTTCTACTTCCTCGTCGGTGTGGTGTTCGGCACAACGGCCTTGCTCACCAGATCGGTGCTGCCGGCCTGGCCGGTGCATCTGGCTGGTGACCTGACGTTCTTCTTCCTGATTTGGCCGTACGATGCGGCGCGACGGTTGGTGTGGCGCGACGGGGCGGACGTATGGTTCTGGATTTACGTGGCACTGGCTGCTATCTTCACGGTGCTGGCGATTCTGACCTTCAGGCGAGTGGCACGGGTCGGCCAGGCCGAGTCGGCAGCGGTGCGGGCGGAGCCACGCGACGCTGCCGAGTAGCGCACCCGCGCTTCCCGGTCTGGCGGTGCATCGGCGTACACCGCACACCGTGCGGTATCACCCACCCTCCTCCCCTTCACGCGCTTGCCTCACTCCCATCTGGCGTCGTTGGATATACCACCTCAAATCGGACAGCGTCCGCCGCGTAGTCGAGTGCCGCGACGATACCCGCGCGGGTAATGCGCGGATGCATTTCCAGCAATTGCTCGATAGTCGTGCTAGCGGCCATCTCGCGCAGGATATGCTCCACCGTGATGCGTGTCCCCGCGATTACCGGCTTGCCGAGCATGATCTTGGGATCAGATATCATCCTTACCGCGCTTGTCCGGCCTATCTTGCCTAAACCTCGTCATCTGAGCAAGCCGCAACCAGGTC
>DASYGC010000137.1:0-2642 GCA_036000225.1 Ktedonobacterales bacterium
GGCTACCCGACGGGATGTGGGAATTGTCACCTGCGTTCGGAGGAGCACCGGTGCCCTCAGCCCTATTTTCGGACCATACAGATACTACGTGCCACGTCGATCGAAAAGAAAACCTACCTATAGATGAACCATGAAGCACCCCCATTTCCCCGCCAATTTCCCCGCCATCTGCTTGGTGCTCCTCGTGTTACCTGTGCTAGTTGTGTTCGTTGTGTTCTAACTCTCCTCTGGAGCTTGTCCTAATTGGTGCTCATTGATCCTCGTTGTGGGTACCTATTGGCATGGATAGTCCGCTTCCCAAGCAGAATGTCGTCGGTTCGAGCCCGATCACCCGCTCCCATTCTCCTCTGGTGAGCGACCCAAATCGCAGCTGTCTTCTTGAAATCTCTTAGCACTTTAGCAGGTTCCTTGGCACGTCCAGGAGTGTGTGTCTCGGGGCAGACGTTCCTGGTTAGAGCGTCTGCCTTCGAGCCATCCTGAACAATCGCTGATCAGACCTCCGCCGTGCGCACCCCCCACCCAGCCTGTGCTGACCAGGTGCCCCCAACCCGCGCAGCCGGCAGACACCCCAACGGCCGGCTTCGCACGGCTCGCTGCCATGGTGTAGCCGTGCGGCGATAGCGACCTCGAAGATCCTGCTCCGGCCAGTTGGACGGCCGGCATTCCTGAAGCAGTATGTAAGCTACTTCAACTTTGATCGCCCGCATCAAGGGCTGCAGCAGCGGATCCTGATCCACCCAGGGAGGATGCCCCACAGGCCGGGCCGGTGCGCGCCACCCCGGTCTTGGGCGGCCTGCACCACAACTACCGCCGCGCCGCATGACAACGGACGGATGTGCTTATCGGCCAGGACAGCAGGCCCAGGCGCTTGACAATGGGCAGCATCGCCTCCTCGCCATGCGCATATAGGGGTAGAAAGAGCGAAGCTGTTATCAGGGGCAGAGTAGCTTGATTGACGCTCACCACCGCCTATGGCACCGCACCCGATCCCGCCGCGCTCGCTCTCGGGCTCAGCGCTGGGCTGGTGCATTGCCGGCGAGCCTGCTGGCTGGCCTGCTCGCCCTACGCCGACTGATCGGCGCCGACGCCGGCGCCGGTTCCGCAGGGACCACGACGCCTGGCAGCAGGCCTACGCGGAGTGGGGCGGGCCTACTACTGCCACAGGTGCCATGGCGTCTTTGCGCTTGGTGATCTGCACCTGCTATCCCCTGCCGACTGGTCCGTTGCGGTGTCCCCTGGCGGACGCCCTCGGCGTAAGCGCTGGCGCGGTCGCGGCTGATCACCTCGATCCCCGGGTGTCGCCGCAGCCAGGAGGCGAGCGTGGCAGCACGGCCTTTCTCCAGAGACGAACGGCCTCTGGAGCTTCAGCCTACCGCTAATCCTGCCTCATCGAGAGGGTCTGAGGCCGCTTTCTGGCCCGAATCTTGAATGGATCAGTGGCCCTTTGCGTTGACGAAACTATGGGGCCCGAGATCTCCAAAGATGCCGGGCCACAAATCGGCCACAATGACCGCAATGGCACTGCTTTGTAGCCACCACCACCTCCCGGTTTTGCCTGCTAGAGCGGGGACCTGGCTGCCCATTGTATCGCTGGCAGCACGGATACACCGATCATCCCCCAGCGCTGCCACGCCGCGCGGCGCGACTCCGGTGGCTGCGGCGCGCGGCGATGATGTGGCCTACCGCACGCCGCTCGTGGTGAGCAGGGCCTCGGCCGCGCCTCTGGCGGCATCGGGGACGCCGCCCTGCATGACCGCGTGCGCGCAGGCCCCATCGAAGAGCATGGTGAGCTGCGTGGCCAAGACCGCGGGCGACCGCGCGCCCGCCAGGGTCGCTTGCCGCTGGAAGAACGCGGTGAGGACCAGCTTGTACTGTGTGGCCACGCGCGCCGCCGGGTGCGTCCGGTCCTTGAGCTCGAGTGCGGTATTGGCGAAGGGGCAGCCACAGAACGCCGCCGACTCCGCCAGCTGCTGGAGCTGGTCGAATACGGCCAGGATGCGCTCGCGTGGCGGACGCTCGTCGTCTGGGGGCAGGTACGCGGCGAGGAGCGACTCCCCCAGGCTGGTCAGCATCTCGGTCACCAGGACGTCTTTGTTCGCGAAATATTGATACAGCGATCGCTTGGACACGCGGGCCTCCTCGCACAACCGGTCGAGGCTGACCGCGTGAATACCTTCATGGTAGAAGAGCTGGCTCGCGGTCGCCAGTAGGCGCTGCCGCGGTTTGACCTTGGTTGATGTCGTCATATTTCCATGATAGCCAGCCCCTTGCAAAAAGTAAACGGCTTAGTATACAATACCGAAAGTAAACTACTTCGTTTACAAATGACGGGCTGCACGTGATGTGCGCCCGATGCAGGTAGGAGATGAACGATGACGCTTATTCGTGATCAGGTTGTGCTTGTGACCGGGGCCTCACGCGGCCTGGGCAAAGCGTTCGTGGCCGAGTTGCTGGCCCGCGGCGCCAAAAAGGTCTATGCGACCGCGCGCGATCCACGGACGATAGCGATCGACGATGCGCGGGTGGTGCCGCTCCCCCTGGATATCACGGACGCCGCCTCCGTGAACGCCCTGGCCGCTCAGGTCGGCGACCTGACGATGCTGGTGAATAACGCCGGCATCCTCGTCGGCGCCTCGCTGCTC
>DASYGC010000138.1:0-8974 GCA_036000225.1 Ktedonobacterales bacterium
TGGCGCAGCAGACCTTCGAGCATGCCGTGGGGTGCGGGTATCTGGAGGGTCTCGAGTTGTGCCACCAGGAAGATCCTTGCATCGGTCACTCCCGCACTAGAGCGGGAGCCTGCGACTTTGATCGATCCACTGCTCCGCTTCGTTTGCCACCACAATGAGGCGCAATTCAGCCAGATATATGCCAAACCCATACTCTCGGCACAGCTTGAACATACCCCAATGACGGTGTTTGCTCGTGCTCCCGATTGGTTCAGGTGTCAGTGGAGGTGGTGCGCAGTCTCTGATGACGCGATGCCAATCGGCATTGTACCGCATTATAGCATGGGACCCGATCAGCCATTGTCAGTAGGCTACCAACCGCCAGCGATACTCTCTGGCGCCAGAGACACAGAGTATCGAGGGGCATGATCTTCCTGGTCGTGAAGGTATGAGACCAGGCGATTCCCCACGGAATCGCCTGGTCTCATAGAATCGGAGAGATGGCAGGTTAGAGCCAGCGTCGTACACGCGACCGGTAGGCGCGGTAGGACTCGCCAAAGGAACGCTCCAGATAGCGCTCCTCAGGTACAATGGTACCCACCTGTGTGTAGAGGATCAGTGGGATCAGCAGCGGCAAAGCCCAGTCGATGGCAAATACGCAGGCCAGACCGCCGTAAAGCAGGACCAATCCGAGATACATGGGATTGCGCGAGATGCGGTATGGTCCGGACATGACCAGTGCCGCTGAGGGTCCATCGGTCTTGAGTGTCCCGTGCCCACGCAGCATTGTGGGAATCGCCGCGATAATGAGCAGAGCCGCGGCAGCCACCAGCGCGATACCCAGACTCAGGGCGATCGGTCGCGCCAGGAATGGCAAGGGAAACCGCGCCTGGAGCAGCCAGCCGATCAGGAACGCGATGAGAAAGTAGACTGGAGGTGGGATGCGCACACCAGGACTATCGCGACGTTCTGTCGCTGGCGCCGCGGGGTGATCCGCTGAAGATGTAGCATTGTGACGCATCCCTTAGATCTCACTTTCTCGTGTCGCGGTATGTCAAGGCACGGCGCACCGCCGTTACTCAGGCGCGCGACTGTGGTGGTCGTAGACTGATTCCCATCTGCGCAAACATGGCGAATGTATCGGGGACACCCCAATGCTCGACAATCTTGCCCTGCTCGAAGCGACACAGGTCCATGATGTTGACGGTCACCGTATTGCCGCTGGGAGGCATGCCCATGATCGGGCCGCGGTGCGTGCCACGACCACACAGGCGAGCCCAGACCCTATCGCCAGCGGCGGCCATGTCCTCGATCGTGACCCGCAGATCCGGGAACAACTGGTGAAGGAACGCAATGCTGCCTTTCACGCCCTCGGCGTTCGCAGGCGTAACTCCCACTTGATGCTCGACACAGTCGGGAGCAAGCACCTCGTCCACGATGGCGGTATGACCCCTACTGAAGCCCTCCTCAATGAGGCGTCGAAACACTTCCATGTTCCGCTCCTGCTGCGCTATGCTGGTATCCGTGAACGTCATGTCACACTCCCCTCCTCATATTTGATACAATATCACTGTATCCAATACTGTGAGTCTACATTAAATTAGAGGAGATGTCAAGGCCTCATGGCAGAGAGTCGCGCGAAACGCGCCTACAATTCCGCCCGCCGGCAGGTGCAGGCACGCGAGACACGCCGGCAAATTCTGGAAGCCGCACGCCGCCTCTTCACAACACGAGGCTACATGGGCACGACCATGGAAGCGCTCGCGCAGGAGGCGGGTGTAGCCGTGGAGACCGTCTATGCCGCCTTCGGAAGCAAACGTGAGGTGTTGGCGCGCCTGGTGGATATCTCGGTCGCTGGGGACGCGGAGCCGATTCCGCTGCTCGAACGTCCGGGGCCGAGCAGTGTGCGGGAAGAGCGAGATCAAGGCCGGCAAATCCATCTCTTCGCGCGCGACATGAGTGTGATCATGGGGCGAGTGGGGCCGCTCTTCGGGGTGATGCGGAGCGCCGCGGCCGGCGAGCCCGAGATCGCCGATCTCCTCGAGAACTTACTTCGCGTTCGCCATGCCAACATGCGTGTGTTCGTGCAGTGGCTGGAGGGCAACGGTCCCCTGCGGCCGGGAGTCACGCTGGACGAAGCGGCGGACGTCGTGTTCACCCTCTCGAGCGCGGAAGTGCATCACCTCCTGACCGTGGATCGCGGCTGGATGGCGGAGCGATACGCCGAGTGGCTGGGGGATACCCTCATTCTCCTCCTGTTACCTCAGCCGGAAACGACAGCTTAGCTCGCTGTGTGGTGACCTCATCGCTGTGCCCGATTCCGGACGCCCTTTTTCACTGACGATTGGGGTGTCACATCTTCACCACCGACGGTGAACGTTCTCGATAACTACCCAGCGCCGGTGCGGAACGTATTGTGCAAGAGGAACTGACGAGCATTGGAGTGCGCGACGCGTCCATGGCCTCCCACGAGGCATGCCGGCGCCGACGTTCTACGCATGAGAAAGTACCCGGGTGATGTGATGCGCAATGCCTATCGAATGGGAAAATGGCTCCCCCGTGCTCCGCTGGCCGCGCTGGTAGGGTTGGCACTGGTGGTGGCGCTGGCTGGCTGCGACGTGACGGCGGCGCCCTCGTTTGGGACGACGAGCACGAGCGCTGGGACGGTGACAACGATTCCGATCCAGGTGACCACTGGCCAGGATCATTCCACTTCCGTGCTGGTGCCCGTCTATATCAAGGGCCAGGGACCGTTCTCGTTCATTCTGGATACGGGGGCCAGCATCTCGTTGATTGACCGGCAACTGGCGCGCCGGCTGAATCTGCCGCGTTCGGGCGGCGGACAGCCGGTGGTGGGGGTTGGTGGAACTGAGCAGGTGGTGATGGTGCAGGTGGACACGTGGCGGGTCGGATCAGCCACGCTGCCCGCGGGCAGCGTGGCCGCGGGAGCCGTGCCCAGCGATCGCGGGGTCAATGGCTTTGTCGGCCTGCTCGGATCAGACATCTGGAGCCAGCTCGGCAAGATCATCATTGACTATACCAACAGCACGCTGACGGTCTATTCGCAACTTGCCAGCCAGAACACCACCGGTGCTCGGCTCCCTGGCACGGCTTCCTGGGATATTTGGCGACACGCGGCATAGCATTGGCCCTGTTTCGTTACAATAGAACGGGACTCACGTTCCAAATTTGACAGCGCGCGCGTTGCTCGCTGTGCCAGCGGAAGTGAGCACGCGACGCCGCGGTGAGCGGCTCATGAGCCTGTGGATCGCGCGGCGGTCGAAACGAGGAAGACATGTCAGAGCGGCTACTCGAGGACGAGCAGACCAGCACTCCCGCGGCAGCACGCGATGATCGTCGCGGCACGGGAGCCGTCGCGGCGGGTGTGGTGCGCGCCGAGGCGAGCTTTGCGTCCACCGGCATACCATTGGTGGACGGCTTGCTCGTGGCGGCCGATCGTCTCAGTGGCGGCCGAGCGGCGCTGCTCCAGCGGGTGGTAAGCTATCTGTTTTTCGGCGGTTTCGCGGCGGTGGTCAATCTGGTCGCGCTGTACGTGCTGAAGTCGGTCGTCAAGTTGCCGATCTCAAACAATGCGCATTACGCGGTTGCCCAGGTGATTGCCACCGAACTCTCCATCATGGCCAACTTCATCCCCAACGACCGCTACACCTTCAGCCGGCTGCCGGGGCATGCGCGCTCGTGGTGGGCGCGTTGCCTGCGGTTCCACTCGACCACCATCGTCGGCGCACTGCTGACGGTGGGCATCGGCTCGACGCTATACTTGAGGGCGGGCGTGCAATTTTTGGTGGCGCAGGCCATCGCGATCTGGATCTCCCTGATCTTCAATTTCACTTTCCACCACCTGTGGACCTATCGCCATACGGCGCCAGCGCAGCCAGCACAGTAGATCAGCGCCCGCGTCGCGCCAGCGCCGTGAGTGCGTCGCCGAATCCGCGCAGGTCCAGCCACTCACGGGTAGCGCCGCCGACCACGGCGGGCACGCGACGCAGCGCGTCGAGAGTGGGGGCGCCCGCCAGCTGCATCGCCACGCGCAGTTCCGCAACCCATTGCGCGAAGAAAGCGGCCAACGCCGCCTCACCCTCGCTCGCGGCCCGCAGGAACGGAAATCCCATCGCCACGGCGGTGGCGCCCAGAGCCAGCGCGCGGGCGGCATCCAACCCGCTGCGTAGGCCACCCGTGGCCACAATGGGCAGGCCCGGCGCACCCGCTTGCGCTTCAACCACCGCGATGGGGGTGGGAATGCCCCAATCGCGAAACAGCTCGCCGATCGCCTGGGTCTGCCGGTCGCCACGGTCTCCCGCGCGCTGCGCCTCCATCGCGGCCATGCTGCTGCCGCCCGCCCCGCCAACGTCGATCGCCGCCACGCCCGCGGCGCGCAGACTGCGTGCCTGCTCGAAGCTGATGCCCGCGCCGGTTTCTTTGGCCAGCACCGGCGCATCCAGCTCGCGCGTCAGCCGCGCGAGGGCGGCCAGGCAGCCCCTGGCGCGCCGGTCGCCCTCGGGTTGGGCGGCTTCCTGCAAGTAATTGAGATGCACGATCAGCGCGTCGGCGCGAATCATGGCGATGGCCGCGCGCGCATCGGCCACCGTGAAGGCGCGATGGCGCCGCTGTTCGATCAATTGCGGCGCGCCGAGGTTTGCCAGCAGGAAAGCGGTGGGGGCCTGTTCGCGCACCACGGCGTAGGTCTGGGCCAGCTCAGGTGACACCAGCGCGGCGCGCTGGCTGCCCACCCCCATGGCCAGACCATGCGCTTCGGCCAGCGCGGCCAGACGCGCATTGATGACCGCCACATCGGGGTGGCCACCGGTGAGGGACGAGATGATGAGGGGATAACGCAGCCGCCGGCCCAGCAACTCGACACCCGTGTCGATGTCCTCCAGATCCACCTCGGGCAGCGCCTGATGCACCAGGCGCACATCGGCCCAGGAAGCGGTCTGTGGCGCGCTGACATCATGCCCCAACGCGACCGCCACGTGTTCGGCCTTGCGCTGTTTGACTTCGTCACTCATGGCTTGGCCTCCTGGCGAGGAACAAGGGTGCGCCGATTGGCAAGATCGGGCGTACGGATCGGGTGTAGAGATCGGGCTTGCCGCGTGACGTGCCGCCGCGCGGACGGCCCACGGGCACCGCGCATCCCAGCGGCACACTCCATACTACCCGAGCGGACGCGCCACTGGGGTGATCCGCGCCGGGGGCGAGGCCCTGCCGCTCGCCGACCCGCTCGCCGACCCGCTTACCGATGATTGCGCCACGGCCTGGCGCCGCCGCTGGTAGGCAAACCAGAGCAGGTAGATCAGCGCCGGCCCGAATTCGAAGAGCGCGCGCCACCCGTACAGGAGTGCGTTGTTCGCGGGTTTGAACGCATACAATGTGAGCACACCGCCCGCCAGCAACAGGGTGGCAACCGAGAGCTCGGACCACGGCAGCAACGCCACCAGTACCACCAGCCAGGTGACATACCAGGGCCAGAACCAGCCGCTCGCGACCAGCACATACCACAGCAGGGCCCAGCCACAGGCCTCCAGGGCGCCGGCCAGGCTTTTCGCGCGCCGGAACTCGAAGAGCCAGAGCGCCACAAATGCCAGCAGCGCAGCGATCTTGAGGACGGTATCGACCCCCAACTGGGCGGTTGGCGCATCGAGGCCCAGGAGCGCCTGCGCCAGTCCATGTAGCGGCTGAGAAAGGGCTTCGAGCAGCGAGTTATCCAGGCGCTCGGCCGGTGGGGAGTAGAGCACGGCGCGCAAGGTGGCGAGCCCAGACCAGAACGGAATCGTCGCCACGAAGACCACCCCGAGCACCAGCGCCGCGCGCCAGGCCGCCGCCAGACCACCGATTGCCAACCGGCGACGATCGCGCCAGATCGAGCGCACCGCCCGCGTGCCAGGCGGCGTGCCAGGCGCGTGGGCGCGCGCTGGCGCCCGTTCCATCGCCTGGCGCGCGACCACCAGCAGATAGAACGGCAGCAATGCCACCGGCACATACTTGGTGGCGATGGCCAGACCAAACACCGCCAGCGCTGGAACCTGCCAGCCGCGCGCCAGGAGCAACAACGCGCCCAGCAAGAAGGTCAGCATCAGCGCGTCGTTGTGCCCGCTGGCGCTGAACTCCAGCAGGCAGAGGGGGCTCCAGCCGTAGAGCAGCGTCCCCAGCAGCCGGCGCCGTGGCGCGATGATGCTGAGGATGCTCCAGATCAGCACCATATTGATCAGATGACAGACCAGACCCAATGCCTTGAACAGGAACATGTAGGTCCCCAGATCGCCACCCAGCGCCTGCGCCAGCAGGGTCACGCCGTTGGAGACGAGCAGCCAGATGGGACCGTAGACCGAGCGCACATTGCGCCAGTAGACGAAGGTGAGGAACGGATCCTGGGGAAAACTGGCCGGCACGGCAACCAGTGGATTGGCATGGTGGAGCACGGCGATGCGTCCGTACATGATATAGCTGAAGATATCATCGGATGGCAGTGAGGGCAGCAGCGCCAGCGTCATTCCCAGCACCGCGGCGACGCCGACCGCCAGCAGCAGGTGCCGCCGGCGTGAGCCTTGCTGCCACAGACAGCGCCCCAACACGCCCGCCACGACCAGCGAGGCGGCAATGAGCAGGCTGGCAAAGACGGTCGCGGGCCACGTCGTCGGATTGTGCTCGGGGCGGGCGCCGATATGGAGCGTCGCGCCGGGGAAGAGCAGCTGAGCGGGAGTCAGCAGCCAGGGCCAGGCGCGCACCAGTGGCGATACGCTCTGTCCCAGACCACCTAACGGCGCGATTACCAGCAGACCGAACAGACACCCCTCGACGAGCACCGCCGCCAAACCCAGCCAGGCCAGCGGAGGAGCAGCTTCCGGTTCGTCGCGCTGGGCATGCTCCGTATAGCCCACTTGGGCCACACCCACCCGCTGGGCAAGCCAAAGCGCCGCCTGCTGTGTGGGACGCCACCAGCTAGTAGGAAATCGCTGGGGAGACCTCGGCTGGCGCGCCGCACGGCGACTGCTCGGTGCGCGTAGGGTACGCGCGGTCGCCCCCGGCGTGGACGCCATGACTGCCCTCCTCAGCATCAGTGCGTGCGAGCCGCTTGCGCCCGCACGCCACGGCTCGCGATGGCTTGTAGAGTATAGCTTCACACCGGCGCCACATGCCATTTGGGACAATGACGCTTGCTCGCAACTGGGGCCGTTTCAGACCAGGACCCCTGCTGGCAACATGGCTACCTGCCTTGTGTGTCAGCAGGCCATGCGCTACAATGGCGGCGAACCGCTCAGTCAGTGGCCGTCAGCGAAAGGGAGCGTGGTCCAGGTGTCCAGGACGCGGGTATTTGCCATTGCCAATCAAAAGGGCGGCGTGGGGAAAACCACCACCACCATCAATCTTGCCGCCTATCTTGCCGAAGCTGGCCGCAGGACGCTCGTCATCGACCTGGATCCGCAGTCGAATACGACGACGGGCCTGGGCGTGGATGCGCACCGTGTGGAGAATTCGATCTACGAGGTGCTGGTGACCGAAGGGGTCACGGCGCAGCAGGCACTCAAGGCGCAGGTGCGCCCCAATCTCTCGCTCTTGCCGGCCAAGGTTGATCTGTATGCCGCCGATATCGAGTTGGTGTATCAGGATGACCGCGAATTCCGACTGCGCAACATCCTGGCGCCGCTCAAAGAGCAGTTCGACTATATCTTGATTGATTGCCCACCCTCGCTGGGCCTGCTCACCGTCAACGCGCTGACCGCGGCTGATGGGGTCATCTTGCCGCTGCAGTGCGAGTACTTTGCCCTGGAGGGCATGCAACAATTGCTCAAGACCATCAAACTGGTGCGCGACCGCCTGAATCCGGCGATTGGCCTGTTCGGCGTCGTGCTGACGATGTATGATCCCCGGACCAAACTGGGCAGTGAGGTGGTCAAAGAGGTGCGCGATCACTTCAGCGCACAGGTCTTCGAGCAGATGATCGGCCGCAACATCCGGCTCTCCGAAGCGCCCAGTTACGGTCTGACCATCCTGGAACACGATCCCCGCTCACCGGGAGCCATGGCGTATAAGGCGCTGGCTGAGGAAGTGATGGCACGCGCCGAAGCAGAGGTACCCAATCATGCCTAAACAGCGAACTGGCCTGGGACGCGGCATCGACGCCCTGATCCCCGACAACCTGCCTATGGCGGACGACAGCTATCTGGATACCAGTCTGCCGCCAACCGGGATCTTCGAGATCCCGATTGGCGCGGTAGCGCTCAATCCCCAGCAGCCGCGAGCGCCGCTCGTCGAGGACGACGCCCTGCTGGAGCTGGCGGCGTCGATCCAGGAGTACGGGCTGCTGCAGCCGGTGCTGGTCACGATCAGCGGCACGGATGAAGATGGCACGCGCTATCAGCTCATCGCGGGCGAGCGCCGCCTGCACGCCGCGCAGCTGGCGGGTCTGGAGCGGGTGCCGGCGGTCATCAAAGAGGCCACGCCACAACTGATGCTGGAGATGGCGCTGGTCGAGAACCTGCAGCGCACGGATCTCAATCCGCTAGAGGAGGCGCAAGGCTATGTGATGCTGATCGAGGAGTACGGCCTCACCCAGGAAGCCGTGGCCCAGCGTGTCGGCCGCAACCGTGTCACCATCTCCAATACGATCCGTCTGTTGCAGCTCCCCGAGCGTGTGCGCGGCTGGCTGCTTACCAATCCCCAGACCTTCAGCGAAGGCCATGCGCGCGCGGTGCTCCAGATCAACGGGGAAGATGAGCGTATTCAAGCCGCGCAGCAGATCATCGCGCAGGAAATGAGCGTGCGCGCCGCCGAAGAACTCGCGCGCCGCTACAACGAGGCGAGCATGCTGCTCACCGCGGACCGGCGCGGGGGCAAGAGCCGGCCGCAGAGCTATGAGACCAAGGCGCTGGAAGATGAGTTCACACGGGCGGTGCAACTCAAGGTGCGACTGCAGCGAACGACCAGGGGCAAAGGCTCGCTGACCCTCTACTTCTCGAACGAGGAACAGCTCCAA
>DASYGC010000139.1:0-7895 GCA_036000225.1 Ktedonobacterales bacterium
ATTCTGGTTGGCGAGCGCGTCGAAGTCGGCCAGCGCCTGGGCGGTGGTATGCGTGCGGGCGCTGGTGGTGGGATAGGGATCGATGCCGGCGGCGCGGAAGGCGGCCAGCTTGGCCAGGCGCGCCTCGTGTTCGTCCATTATTGGTTGCTCCTCGGTAGCGGGCAGTGGTCTGCCAAATTGTAGCATCCGCGACAGTCAGTGGTTGATCCACCGGGCAACGAAAGCGGCGTGCGCCCCTGTATAAGAGGCACACGCCGACAAGCGACGAAACGGGCGAGGCGAAGATAGACTCTTGCGCCTCAGCCCGCCTCCGCCGCTTCGAGCACCGATTTCTTCGCGATGCGTGAGGCAACCCGATTCATGATGATGATGACCAGCACCGCGAGCAGCGTGACGATCAAGGCATACAGGAGCTCCAGCTGGTGGGGACTGAGTCCCTTGAACAGGCCCCCATAGGCCCTTTCGATGTCGATGATATTGTCCTGGATGGCGGTATTCCAGGCCAGGGCCGCCACAAAGCCGAAGGTCGAGGTCACCAGACTGACGACGGTTGCCAGGAATACCGTGCTGGTGGCCTGCGCCTTGGCAATCGCCTTGGCGCGCGCGACGGCCTGCGCGCGCGCGGCACGCTCCAGGTGCTCGCGATCGACGACCTTGCGCGGATCGTAGTTGCGCGGGTCAAAGCGGCCGCGCTGTTGCGACTGGCCGCCCGGCGGGCCGCCAGCGTAGGGTCCCTGTGGATCGTCCTGCATCGAAAATACACCTCTCCTGGCGGCTCCGCTGCGCTCCAATGCTCCCAGACCGAGGCATGCCGTACCGCGCGTCGTCCGATGGGGTGCGCCGGCATGCTGGCTGGTTCAGCGACTCATGCGTTAGTATAACCGCCACGTCAAGCAGGCGACAGGTGCCTATGGCCGGGTGCTGACCACGGGAATTTTGGAGACGTTCCAGCGGTCGTTGGCGCTCTTGACCTCGAACTGGACCATCGAGATGGCATCGGTGGGGCAACGCACGATGCAGAGGCCGCAGCGGATGCATTTCTCCTCGTCGATGATCATGTCGGCGCCGCCCTCCCAGTCCGCCTCGGCGGCCAGATGCAATGGGTCGCCCTTGACGACGCGCGTGAGGCCCTCCATGCTGATGCAGTCGTAGGGGCAGATGTCGACGCAACCACTACACAGGATGCAGATCGAGGGGTCGATCATGATGTTGAGCGCGCACTGCAGGCAACGCCGCGCCTGGGTGACGGCTTCTTCGGGGCTATAGCCGGTCTCGGCCTCCACGGTGATGCTGTAGCGCTTCTCCAGGGGCAGCGTGGGAATCGTCATGTAGGGGATCGACTCGTAATCATCCACCATGCCGCGGCGGAAGTCGGGCAATTCCACCTCGATCGCATCTTCGGGCGGCACATCCACGCCGCCGAGATAACGGTTGATGGCGCCGGCGGCGTCGCGCCCATCGGCGATGGCGGAGATCAGGTTGCGTGAGCCTTCGGTGAAGTCGCCACCGGCGAACAGGCCGGGATGGCTGGTCATCCAGGTTTCGCGGTCGATCAGTGGGATGCCCCAGCGGTTGACCTCCAGTTCCAACTCCTTGGACGGAATCCATGAAGTGTCGGCGAACTGGCCATAGGCGGCAACGACGGTATCCACCTCGAGGGTGAACTCTGAGCCGGGTACCGGCACCGCCTTGCGGCGCCCGCTGGCGTCCGGGTCACCCAACTTGTTGCGGATCAGCTTGATACCGCTGACATGCGTGCCATCGTCACTGACGGCCTCGGTCATGGAGACGAGATAGATGAACTCGACATGTTCGAGCGTGGCTTCATCCACTTCGTACTCGTCCGAGGGCATCTCTTCTTTGGAGCGGCGATAGAGCACGTAGACCTTTTCGGCACCCAGGCGGATTGACGAGCGGCAGCAGTCCATCGCGGTGAAACCGCCGCCGAGGACGGCCACGCGCTTGCCGACGAAGACCGGCTCGCCAAAGTTGATCTGCTCCAGGAAGGGCAGGCCCGACTGCACGCCCTGCAGGTCGTGGCCGGGCACGAGCTTGTTGTCGGGTCCGTTGAGGGCATTCGAGAGCATGCAACCCGCGCCGATGTAGACCGCGTCGAACTCCTTGAGCAGATCGGTCAGTTGCACGTCGCGCCCCACACGCGTGTTCAGCTTGACCTCAATACCCAGCGCGGCCATGTAGTCGTCGCACTCTTCCTGGGTCACCTCACGCGGCAGACGCCAGACGGGGATGCCGCCGACCATCATGCCGCCGGGCGAGGGATAGAAGTCGTAGACCGTGACGGGATAGCCCCGCTCGCGCAGGTCGCGCGCGGCGGCGATACCAGCGGAGCCGGCGCCGATGACCGCGATCTTCTTGCTCTGGGTGATGGGCGGGCGCTCGGGCAACTGGCGATACTCACGATGGTCGTGGGCCGCGCGCTTGAGCCAGCAGATGGCGACCGGCTCGCCGTCGATCTTGTTGCGTCGGCAGACAGGCTGGCACGGACGCGCGCAGGTGCGGCCGAGCACGCCAGGAACCACATTGGCGTTGCGGTTGAGCAGGTAGGCCTCGTCAAAGCGGCCCTGGGAGATCAGCCCAATATACGTGGAGACATCGGTATGCGCGGGGCAGCCCACCTGGCAGGGGATGTTGGTCTTGTACCAGTCGGGATCGGCTTCCTGTGACTGATAGGCTTCATCCAGGTTCGCATCGGGATCAATCACGGCCGCGGCCCTTTCATCACGATTCTCGCGCGTCACGGCGCGAGGAGGAGGCAGGTGGTGCATCAGGGGAGAAGCTGACGGGCAGCGTGGCATCGTCCCAACGCGGATGGGTCGCTGGCTGATCCGCCCTTGCGGGTGGGCCACCATATATGGCGCGGCCGTGCCGCTCTCCCACCAGATTCAAGTATAGCATGGGGGGCGGGAACACAGCTACCTTCGGTCACTCCACCAGCGTCCCCGTTTCCCAGGTGCCATCCGCGCGCAAGAGATAATTGTCGATCAAGCGGGCGGGTCCCACCCGCGCCGCGATCGCCAGGAGCGCGGGCGCACGGAGGGTGGTTAGCGGCGCGAAGGAGTCGGGGTCGCAGAGATCGGCGTAGTCCAGCGCGGCGCGCGGTTCCGCGGCCACCACCATGCGCATGGCGTCCAACACCGCCGCCGGGCCGCCCGCCGCACCCATCCCGTGGGCGACAAACCGCGCGCGACCGGCTTCGAGCGCGCGCCGCAGCACCGCCGCCGCCAGCCGGTCCTCGGGGCCAAGGTATGCGTTGCGGCTGCTCAGCGCCAGCCCGTCGGGCTCGCGCAAAGTTGGGAGCACGCGCAGGTCAAGCGCGAAGTTCAGATCGGCTCCCATGCGGCGCAACACCGCGACCTGTTGCCCATCCTTCTGCCCGAAATAGGCGCGCCGCGGACGCACGATGTGGTAGAGCTTGGCGACGACGGTTGCCACTCCGCGAAAATGACCGGGACGGCTGGCGGCCTCCAGTCGTTCGCTCACCGCACCCTGGGGAACGACATAGGTGGCAAAACCGGGCGGGTAGATATCCGCTGGCTGGGGGGTGAAGACGACATCGGCCCCGCTGGCTTCGAGTAGGGCCAGGTCACGTGGCAGGTCGCGTGGGTAGCGGGTAAGGTCCTCACCCGGGCCGAATTGCGTGGGGTTCACGAAAATGCTGACCACGACGATCTCGTTCTCGGCGCGCGCCTGGCGCACCAATGAAGCATGTCCGGCATGCAGGTAACCCATCGTCGCCACCAGCCCTACGTCGCGGTCGCCCATATCCCATTGGCGCCGTTCGGTCACCATCGCCGCAACGGTTTCGATCAGCCGCATCAGCCACCTCCAGCGCGCCGCGCATACCCACCGCATTCCGCCTACATGCCGTGTCCCGGCCCACCGCATGGTACAATATTGACCACTTCGACCACCAAAAGATAGCGCGCGCGAGCCGCACACCACGCACCATGACCGCGATGACCTATTGGGTTGGCCAGCGCGTTCGCTCATTCGTCTAGAGTGGCAAGCGTCAGGCGGACACGCTGTGCGCCGGTTAACCCGTACCATCGCGCGCAATTCGGCACAATCTATGCGTCGCGCACGCTATGCGACAGTGCCATGACCACCGCCGCGCCAATCCGCTGTCCAGCACGCCGGCCAGCCTCCGGCAGCGGCGCCTGGGAATCCAACAGAGGGCCATTGCCACAGGCCTGGCATGAGAGGAATAGTGACGATGAGACCAATTCGCTGGCTCAGCCGTGGTGCGGCACTTGCGACCCTGGGCGTCGCTGGCGGCGCCGCGGTGGTGACCGCGCGGCATCTCCTGGCGACGCCCCAGGTGCTTGAAAGTCGCCTGTTCGGTGACAGTCGGGTCTACCAGCGCGGCGACGACGAGATTTATTACAACATGGCCGGACCTGCCACCGCCGAGCCGATCGTCTTGCTGCACGACTTCTATCCTGGCGCCTCAAATGACGAATTTCGCCGGATCTATCCGCGGCTGGCGCCCGATTTCCGCGTGTATGCGCCCGACTGGCTGGGTTTCGGAATCTCTGACCGACCCGCGTTGGCCTATACCGGTGAGTTTTACGCCCACCTGCTGACGGACTTCTTGCGCGACACCGTGGGGCGACCCGCCACCGTGCTCACAGCGGGTCGCGCGGGTAATATCGCCGTACGCGCCGCCTCTGATTCCCCCGAACTCTTTACGCGTCTGGTATTGATCGAGCCACGCCCACTGGCCGATACGCTGCCTGGACCCACCCCGACCCAGACGCTGCTGAGCACGCTGCAACGCTCCGGACTTGGACTGGTGCCCTACGCCCTGCTGGCAACCCGCACGGCGCTACGCTGGCAGCTACGGCGCCAGGCCGCCTACGCTGGTGAAGGCGCCGCCACTGATGACGTACTGGACCATGTGTATGCCAGTGCGCATCAGTTTGGCGGCCAACATGCCCTGTTGGCACTGCTGACCGGCGAACTGGACCTGCCGGTGGAAAACGCCTTGCCGCTATTGGAGCCGCCAGTGCTGATCGTGGGCGGTGCCGGCGATGGCAGCCGTTCGCTCGCCGCGCTACAGGATCTCGCGTTGCTGCATCCTGACACGCGATTGCTCACCATTCCCGAGGCGGGACCAGCCGTGCACGAGGAGCAACCCGCCGCCCTCATGGAGCAACTGACCACCTGGCTGCGCACGCCGCGAGCGCGCTCCGCGCCACAGATCAGCGAGACGCGCGCGACGGCACGCACCTTCGCGGGCGCGATTCGCGTGGAGCGTGAGGTCACTCCCGGCCCCGCTCAGGAGCGGGACGATGATTGGAAAGCGACGGAGCGCGCGCCGCGCGCCCCAACCGCGGCAACCGAAGCGCCGCGTGCTGCGTCGGACAGCCCGTCAGATGTTCGGGCGACAGAAGAGACCAATGGGAGCGCCACCGGCGGCGGCGCGCTCGCGGACTCGATCCAACCTGATGCATCTGAAGCACCTGAAACGATCAATGCGACGATGCGCGAGCAGTTCGACGAGCCGCATGGCATGATCACACCAACTCCCGGCCTCGAAGGGCTGGCTGGCCTGGCCGAGCGCATGGGAGAAGACGATCCGCTCGAAGACGGCTACGATCTCATCCCCGAGGCCCGACCACTGCCAATGGACACCGACGCGCGCGCGATCGGCAAGCCAGCGAGCGAGCTCGAGGCAACCGACCCCTCCCCGACCACCGGTGCGCCGGCCGGGACGAAGCCGTCGCGTCCTGCCACGATGCGGCCTATGGGACCCAATGGACCCGCTGTGACCAGTCCCGCGATCCAACCGTCTGAATCGGCACCGGCCACGCCAGGCGCGCCGCGCGATGCGCGGCCTGCCGCGGACGATGCGGAGCCGGGCGGGCACGATCCAGCGGCAGAGGTCGGGACGCGCAACGCGACCGACGCGGGAGCTCCAACGCCGTCGCCTCGCCGCGCCCCGGACGGCGGAGCACGCGCGGCGGGCGCGGAGAAACGCGGCGCGCACAAGGCGCAGCGCGAGTGGCCCGTTCCCAGCAGCCGCCCGCCTGGATCCCATCGCCACAAGCACGGCCACCACTGAGTTCACATGCGGTGCCTCTGACCCCGTGAGAGCCTCCGACCAGTGCGCCCCAGTCCACTGTACCTTGCATGTTGCGCGAGTGGCGTGCCCCTTGTTACGTTACCACTGCCTAGCCGTTTGTCCTGATGAGCACACCAGAGCCTGGCGCGAATGAATCGCGCCACGTGGGAGAAGATCAGATGTCCTTTGATTTGCTGCGATCACCGACGGCGCTTGATGCCTTCCTGATGTTTCTGCTCCTGGTCTGGCTGGGCGGAAGTGCCACCATGACCATCATTGCCAGTCTGGCCGAACGGCGTCATGCCACGGCTATCGCCGGAGACTCCAACTCTACCCGCCGCTCACTCGCCGCGCCCGCCATCCCCGCGGCGCGCAAGCCCGCGCCGCGCTAACGCGACGGCATCGCCGTGCGTCAGTATCCTGACACGCCGGTTTTGTCGTGGGCGCGCAACGTAGATTCGCCGCCCGCGGTTGCGGAGCGAGGTCGAAGGTGGAACGAGCCATACCCCCATGCGGTATAATCAACCATATCGAATGAACGTCCGCATAGCAGCCGAGCCGCTTCTGGGGGGTCGGCCCACACCCCACTTCGGAGAATCCGCCCATGCGTCCACTGATCGGCATCCCTTGCTACACCGCCAAGCGCGCCGGCACCTTTAATCCTATTCACGCGGCTGGCATTCCCTATATTCAGGCCATCGAAGAGGCGGGCGGTGTGCCGGTGTTGCTGCCGTTGTACGAGGAGGCGGAGAGCTTCGCCGCGCTGCGGGGCCGGCTGGATGGTCTGCTGCTGACCGGCGGGGGCGATGTCGAGCCGGTGCGCTATGGCGCGAGCACCAGTCCGCGCACCCAGGTGCCCGACGTCGCGCGCGACCATGCCGAGATCGAGCTGACGCACCGAACACTGCCCGAGCGTATCCCGATCCTGGGGATCTGTCGCGGTCTGCAACTGCTCAACGTCGCCTGCGGTGGGACACTCTATCAGGACATTCCCACCGAGCTGCCCGACGCCCTCAACCACAACCTCACGCCGAAGGTGGCGGGCAGCCACCAGCATCCGATTGCGATTCAGGCCGGTTCGCGGCTGGCAGCCATCGTCGGGCAGGCACACCACGAGGTGAATAGCTTCCATCATCAAGCGGTAAAGCGCGCCGGCGACGCGGTGAACGTCACGGCCTGGGCGCCCGATGGTGTGGTCGAGGCGATCGAGGTGGCTGACCAGCCCTTCGCCATGGCGGTCCAGTTTCATCCCGAGCGGATGTACACCACGGATGCCGCCATGCGCCGCCTGTTCGCCGAGTTCGTGCAGGCGTGTGAGTCTAGCCGCGCGCGGGACACTCAGTTGGTCACCGCCGTACCGATCGCGCGCTGAGGCGCCTGGTGTCGCACATCCTGGACTGCCTGGACTGCCTGGACTGCCTGAACGGGTGGTGGCATGGTGTTCGCATCCCTCCAACATCCCGTGGCAGAGCGGGGCAGCGCGTGAGCGGGAGTATGCAGTCCCGGTGGTATCAACGGTCACGCCTGGCGCTCGCGTGGCCGCTGGCCGTGCTTGCGTTTCTGGCGGCCTGCGCGGGCGCATCGCCGGTTCCGCGCGCTACGGCCACAACGGCCCGCGCCACCGCCACGCCGCTACCCAGCCCGACTACGACGCCGGGATCCGGCCACTACACGATGCGGGCGTTTGCCCGTGGCTTCGGCAGCCCGGACGATCTGGTATTGGACGCGCAGGGGCGCCTGTTCTTCGCGGACTTTGGCAACGACGGCGTGAACCGCGTCGAGTTGGACGGGCATACCACCACACTCAACA